>CALATR010000478.1 GCA_937891875.1 uncultured Pseudomonadota bacterium
ACCAAGACCTGAACGGCAGCGAAGATCGGTCCGCCTCTTGGCTTCCCCTCTCCGGGGCCCTCGGTGCCTCCGTGCCTTCGTGGTGAGGGAGCGGCATGACGCGCGCAGAGCACCCCGCCCACATCGGGCCGGCGCCCGTCCTTCGCGTGATTACTAGGGGCTCACCTCTTGTTTAGACGAACCGGATCGCGTGGGCCCTCTGTCAGACCTCTGTGCCTCTGTGCCTCTGTGCCGAGCGGTGCCCCGCCCCTCCACTGATCCACGCCCAACCACCGTTCTGGACCGATCCACGCCCGCCCACCGATCCACCCCCTCAAGCCGACACCGCCCCCGCAGGCTCGGTGATCGTGAAGACGAGTGCGCCCAGGCCGTCGATCTCGGCCCTCACTTCGTCGCCCACGCGCAGCCGGTCGCCGCGGGGGAAGCCGACCCCGTGGGGGGTGCCGGTGAGGATCACGTCGCCGGGCTCGAGGGTGACGTAGTCGCTGGCGCCGGCGATCTGCTCGGCGATCGAGAAGATCATGTCCTCGGTCGTGGCGTCCTGCTTCACCTGACCGTTGACCGACAGGCGCATGGTCAGGGCCTGGGGGTCGGGCACGTAGCGGGCGGGCACGAGCTCCGGGCCGAGGGGGCAGCTGCCGTCCTGGGCCTTGCCCGCCAGGAAGTCGAACTTGAAGATGGTGTCCGGGCGCATCAGCAGGTCGCGGGCGGACAGGTCGACCGCGACGGCGTAGCCGGCGACCACGTCCAGGGCGTCGGCGGCGGAGATGTGGCGGGCGCGCCGACCGATGACCACCGCCAGCTCGATCTCCCAGTCGAGGTTCTCGCAGCCCTCGGGCATCGGCGAGGTCGCGCCCGGGCCCACCAGGGTGGTCGACGGCGGCTTGAGGAAGAAGAACGGGCGCTCTCCGGCCTTGCGCTCGTAGCTGACACCCATCTCGGCGAGGTGCCGCGGGTAGTTCGCCCCGGCGCAGACGAGCTTTCGAGGGTAGCGCAGCGGCGTCAGGGCTCCGAACGCGCCCACGGGACGGGCGACGGAGCGCAGGCGTCCGGCGGTGAGGGCGGTGGCGACCTCGTGCACGGCGGCATCGAGCTCGTCCCAGCGGGTGATGACGTCGAAGACCTGGGCGGGCAGCGGGACCCCGAGCGCCTCACCCGCCGCGGCGAGGGGCACGTCGAAGCCCCCGGCGCGTACCGCACCCGCGGGGCCGCTCGGGTAGTCGAGGGTCACCAGGGAGGCCGTCATGAGCGCACCGTGTGGGGAGGGTTCTCGATGACCTCGACCATGGCGGCAAGGTCCTTGTGCCCGCGGCCCGACTCCACCGCGGCCAGGTACCAGGCCGTCGCGGTGTCCAGCAGCGGCGTGGCGCTCCCCGACTCCCGGGCGAGCTCGCCGATGAGATGCAGGTACGGGCGCAGGGTATTGATCGGACCGGGTGCCGGTTCAAAGCGCCGATCCGCGATCCACGGACCCCGGATCTCGAACATCCTGGAGCTGCCCGCCCCCCCGCCGACCACCCGGATCACCTCGTGGGGGTCGAGCCCAGCGGCGCTCGCCAGGGCCAGGGCCTCGGCCGCCGCCATGGCGTGCACGGCGAGCAGGTGGTTGGCGATCAGCTTCATCCGGGTCGCCGAGCCGAAGGGACCCGTGTGCACCACGTGGCTGCTGATCGCGTCCAGGACGGGGCGAACGCGCTCGAACACCACGGGCTCCGTGCCCACGTAGAGCGCGGCCTTGCGCGCGGCGGCCATGCCGGGCGTGCCGCTCACCGCTGCGTCGATCAGCACGCCGCCCCGCTCGGCGATGCGCTCGGCAGCAGCCTGCTTGTCGGCGAGCGGGTAGGTCGACAGCTCGACCACGATCGTGCCCGGTCGCACGGACGGCAGCGCCTCCTCCACCACCGCCCGGAGCGCGGTCGGACCGGGCAGGCACTGCACGATGATCTCGGCAGCGGCGTACACCTCGCCCACGCTGTCCGCGGCGGTGCCCCCGGCCTCGACCAGGGGCGCCATGGCCTCGTGGGTGCGGCGGTGACCGATGGCGGGGAAGCCGGCGCGGATCAGGTTGACGGCCACGGGCATGCCGATGCTGCCGAGGCCGATGTGTCCGATGGGGGTGGGCATGACGCGCTCTCTGTGGGGGGCGTTGGTCGTCAGGGCAGATCGAAGCGGCCCGTGCCAAGGGACACGCGGACCTGCAGGGAGCCCTCCATCAGCGTCCACCGATGCAGGGCGAAGGTGAGGATCCCCTCGCGGACGAAGGGGTCGAGCTCGGCGAGGGCCCGGGCGGCGTCGAAGCTGTCGGCGCGCAGCACGGTGACCGAGCCGGTGGACCGCTCCGACGCGTCGTGGGTGGGGCCGCTCGCGAAGAGCACGCCTTCCGCCTCGAGCTTCAGCATGTAGGCGAGGTGCTCGGCGAGCAGCTCTGGCACCCGCTCCGGCGCGGTGAACGTGCGGATCATCAGGTACAGCGGCTTCTTCAGCATCCGGGCGAGGAGCGCGGACGCATCGGAGGGGGGTGACTCGCCGGGCGCCAGGCTCATCCCCCCGTACCGGCGAGCTCGTCCGCGACAGAGCGGCGGATGGCGCTCAGGGTCGCCTGCACGGCCTTGAGGTAGTCGGCCTCCATGGTCGCGGCGTACTGCTTCTCCTCGGCGCTGCCCTCGGCGACGCCCTCGAGAGAGAGGGTGAACGTGAAGCGCAGCTCCAGCTCGCCGTCGGCGGCGTCCAGGATCTCGTTCTTGATGTGGCCCTGCACCGAGCAGCCCGGCAGGCGGGTGTAGGTGACGCAGTGCTCTGGCTCGAAGGTGACGCGCTCCATGGCGCGCTCGCCGCGGAACTCGATCTCGCGCAGCAGGTAGTCCTCGCCGCGCTCCTTCAGCTCGCAGTGGGTCATCGCCTTGACGTACGGCAGGGCATTCTCCGCCTTCTTCAAAAGCCCTTGCCAGATCTGGTGGCGGGAGAGCCGGGGCTGGTCCGGTCCCAGGTCGTCGTTGGCGCGGACGGTCTTGCTGACGCTGAACATGCTGCCTCCTTCAAAGTGTATACACCAAAGCCCCACCGCGAGGCGAGGTCGAGTCTCGGAGGACTACTTGGTCATGTCGCCTGCGTCGGCGTAGAGCATGCTTCCGGACATGATCATCGCCATGTCGGAGGCGGCGAACAGTACCAGGCGCGCCACGTCATCGGGCAGCGCGGCGCGACCCAGGGGCAGGCTGGAGGCGTACTCGTCCAGCACGCTGCCGTAGCCGACGCTCTCGAGCCACTCCTGCTTCTCCTCGATGCCCGGCGTCTTCAACGTCAGCGTCGGCGCGACCCCGAGCACACGGATGCCGTGGGCACCCCACTCGTAGGCGAGCTGCTTGGTCATGCCCGCGACCCCGTGCTTGCTCGCGACGTAGTGCACCGCGTTGCCGCCGCCGCTCTTGTTCGCCGCCGTCGAGGCGATGTTGACGATCGCCCCGCCGTGGCCAGCATCGATCATGTGGCGAGCCGCCTCGCGCGACCCCACGAAGGAGGCCCGCAGGTTGAGCCCCATCAGGCTGTCCCAGCCCTCGGCGGACAGGTCGATGGCCTGGGCGCTGGGGTAGGCGCCCGCGTTGTTGACCCAGACGTGCACGTCGCCCAGCTCACCGGCGACCTGGCGCACCGCGGCTTGCACGGCGGCCTCGTCGGTCACGTCCACGGCGAGCGCGGTCGTGGGCACCCCGTGGCGATCGGCAATGCCCGCAGCGGTCTCCTTCGCGGCGTCGAGCGACAGGTCGAGCACCGCGACGGCGGCACCAGCCTCGGCGAGGCGGTTGCAGATCGCGGCCCCGATGCCACCGCCCCCGCCAGTCACGACCGCGACGCGGCCGGAGAGGGACATGAGGTCAGAGATGGGGGTGGTCGAGACATCGGCGATGGCCATGGTGCCCTCCTGGGGTGAGACCTCAAGTGTATACACTTTGAGCGAAGATGTGAAGCGCCGGTGGACCGGTCGGCCTCCCGCGCATACGACCGCCCCCGCTGGAGCCATCGTGATCGAGCTCGCCATCGTGGCCGTCGCCCTCGCCCTGGATGCTGCCGCCGTCGCCGCCGCGATGGCGGCTGGCGGCGTGGCGTGGTCGCGGCTGACCCTGGCGGCGGTGAGCTTCGGCGTGTTCCAGGCGTTGATGTCCGGGATCGGCGCGGCCGGCGGCTCGGTCATGACCGCCTACGCAGCGGCGTGGGACCACTGGGTCGCGTTCGTGCTGCTCGCGATCGTCGGCGGGCGCATGGTGTGGGGGACGGGTGGGGACGACGACGAGCCGCCGAGCGCCACCCTGGCCGTCATCCTCACCGCGTCGGTCGCCACCAGCATCGACGCCCTGGCTGCCGGGGTCAGCCTCCCGCTGCTGGCCGTGCCTGCGTGGGTCAGCGTGCTGGTCATCGGCCTCGTCACCGCCGCCCTCGCCGTGGGGGCGGCGGGGCTGGGACGCCAGGTGGGCGGGGTGCTGGGCAGGCGTGCGGAGCAGGTCGCAGGCCTCGTGCTCATCGCGATCGGCGTGAAGATCGTCGTGGAGCACACCTTGCTGGCGTAAGGGTCGGCGGAGCGGGGAGACGCGAGGCCGGGCGGGAGGTGGATGGAGGGGCGAGGGACCTCTCGGCACAGAGGCCCAGAGGCACAGAGGGGGGCACAGAGGCCCAGTCGTGCTCGCTGGTGCGGAGCGGGCCCTTGAGGAGCGGCTCCCGCCAGGGGCCCGACCTCTCGCTCGAGGCACCTGTGGCGCTCCAGCCGAGAGGAGGAGTACTCGCCTGGAAGTAGCGTTCGAGGGTATCAAAACTCGAATCCGAAAGCAGAGCTCGGTCCGCCTCTTGGCTTCCCCTCTCCGTGGCCCTCGGTGCCTCCGTGCCTTCGTGGTGAGGGTGCGGCTCGACGCGCGCAGATCC
>CALATR010000479.1 GCA_937891875.1 uncultured Pseudomonadota bacterium
CCGCGGCGCGCGACGTAGGTCCGACCACCGACGGCGTCGACTGCGGCCAGATCGGCGTCTTCGTGCACCGTGCGAACCCCCTCACCGTCGACCGCGAACACCCCGTCGGGCGTGGCCGCGACCAGGCCGCCCCGTCGGTCGACGCCCACCGTGGTGCCGTCCGCACACAGCGACGCCGGCACCTCGCTCTTCATGCCGTCCTGGTGGTACCAGCAGGCCTCTGCCGAACCGCCCAGCGCAAGCACACCCGCATCGGTGAGCTTGGCCGTGCGCACCTGGGCCAGCGCGCTGGTCTCCCCGTCCCAGACGGCACCACGAAGCAGGTGCACGCCCTCGTCGGAGACGGCCAGGGTGGTGCCTCGGTAGTGATCGGTGACGCGCTCGTCTTCGGTCGGCAGGTCCTCGTCCGCGGTCGGGCAGCCCCACGCGGTGTCGATGGTGCACGTGGTGCCGACCATCGCGGCGTAGCTGTCGAGACCGTCGTGCGACAGGGCCACGCCGTGGGTCTCGGCGTCCAGGCTCGAGCGGTACTGCAGCTCGTTCTCGGTGCCGCAGCCCACGGCCACGGCGGTCACGGTGAGCATCAGGGGAATCAGTCGCATGGTCCTCTCCTTGGTGAAGGCGCAGCTCGAGTGTGCAACCTCGAATGAGGCGCATTGAAACAGGGTTCTGGCGGAGACTCACTCGTCGAGCGAGGAGCACCCTCCGATGCCGTCGATCTCGTCATCGACGTAGATCGCGTGGTCGATGGGGGGCAAGGCGCCCCACCACACACAGTCCGTGAGCGTGCCGACTGCCGAGCGCACACGCAGGACGTACAGCAGCTCGCTGGCATCCAGCTGGCAGTCGAAGGCCGACGAGACACCTTCGTTCTGCTCCTCTTCGGGCACCCCGCCTTCGAGCGGGCCCAGGCGGTACTCGGCTCCTCGGTCCGCGCTGGTGGACTGGGGCATGGGGTGCAGCTCGGTCCAGTCGTCACGGGTCAGCTCGAGAACCACGATGTCGTCCCAGCTCAAGACCTCGACCGACCCGCTCCAGTGCGGGGTCTCTCCGTGGCAGCCGATGTCGATCGTATCCCGGTCGGCGCGACCGAAGTCCCGATCGTCGGGCCACATGTCTGGTGGGAACCGAATGGTCTGCACACACCCACCCAGCATCAGCGAAGACAGCAGGAGCAGACGGGCGTTCATGGCGCGGCCTCCAGCAGCTGGGAGAGTGCGCGGGTGGCGCGCTCGTTCCACTCGCCTTCGAGCACGGGCAAGGCCCCCACCAGCAGGCGACGCGCGCGCTCGGGATCGTCTGCAGCGATGCACTCGGCGAGCAGCACGCTCTCGGGCGCAGACCCTGCCTCGTGCAGCTCGGTCAGCCAGGGCAAGGCCCGCTCGCACCCGAGCTCGGAGAGCGCGAGCCACGACGCGAATCGGCGGACCTCGAAGGCCCGGTCGGCCGCGTCGGTGGCCAGGTAGAGCTCGGCGTCTGCGAGGGCCCCGTCCACGTCCAGCGGGGCGCGCTGACGCATGCGCCGCACCAGCAGCTCGCCCATCACCGGCGTGCCGGGTGCCGCCACGGCGATCCCGCGGTCGAGTGTGTCCAGCACCGTCTGGTCGCCAGCACCCTGATCGAGAAGTGCGTCCGCGCGACCGAGCAGGCCCGCCGGGGTGACCGGCTGACAGGTGTGCGGACCGCTCTCGGCGGTCACGTCTCCGGACCACCCGTCGCGGCAGGTGACCCGCACCCGTCCCTTCTCCACCCCCACGGCCACGCCCAGCGCACCGCGGTCCACCGAGAGCACGGTGCCGATGACCTGCACCCGCGCCTCGTCGGTGTGCACCTGAAGCCGGGTGCCCGTGTTCGGCTCCACCTCGATGCGCAGGTGTCCGGACAGCCACCGGATCTGCACGTCCTGGTCGGTGCCGCGGACCGTGCCGCGCCCGGTCACGTCCAGGGAGACCTGCTCGCTCCAGGTGTGGGTGCGGGTGGCGAGGGACTCGAGCTGCAGGGTGCGCTCCGCCGACGGCCACGACAGCGCGACGACGGCCGCGGCGACCGCAGCTCCGGCAAGGCCCAGGCCGCCTGCCCCCGCGAGCGTCCAGGCCGGCCAGCGACGGCGGGCGCGGCTGTCCTCGAAGCGGCGCCAGATGCGGTCGACCGCCCGGGGATCCGGCTCTTCCATGTGCTCGATGGCGTCACGCAGGTCCATCAGGTGCCTACCAGGGGATGCGCGTGGGGGGCGAGCTCGCCGTCCTCGTCTTCCAGCGCGCGTTTGAAGGTGGAGCGGGCGACGCGGAGCCGGCTCTTGACCGTGCCCACGGGAATACCGAGGAGTGATGCCGCTTCTGCGTTGGTGCGCTCCTCCAGCAGACACATGACGATCACCTCGCGGTGGGCCTGATCGAGGGTCGACAGGGCATCCCAGACGCGCTCCCGGGCCCGCTTGGCCGTGAGCTCCTGCTCGGGATCCGAGGCCGCCACGGCACCGGTCCTGTGCTTGGGCATGGGCGCCCAGCGCCTCCACCACGCGCGGCGTCGATGGTTGGCCAGCACCTTGCGGGTGATGCCCATCAGCCAGCCCGGAAAGCGGGCCGGATCCCGGAGCGTGTGCAGGCGGCGACACATCAGGATCAGCACCTCATGGGCCGCATCCTCCGCATCGAAGCCAGGACCGCCGAGACGATGGCACCAGCGGTAGACATGGGGAAGCCACGCGCGAGCGAGCACGTCCACCGCCACCTCATCGCCGTCGAGCGCAGCCTGGGCGAGCTCCTCGGGCGGCAGCCGCGCGGTCATCATCCAGGGCGTGCTCATCGATCCCCCTCATCGTCGACGGGCTCACCCTCGGCAGCGGGTGGCGGCAGGCGACCGTGCCCCAGGTTGAACCGCAGGCCCACCTGACCCTCGACCGGGATCAGCCTGCGGACCTCGGCCGACTCGCGGGCGAGGTCGATCGGCGAGAGATCCAGCCCGACCTTGGTGGTCAGCTGGGTCGACCACGTGCGCGTCCGCAGCAACGTCGCGTTCAGCCGCCAGCCGGCGACCGGCACGGGCCGCAGATCGATGTGCACGTCCTGCGAGAACGCACGAAGAGAGAGCGCGGCCCACGGCCCGGTGTCGAGCCACGGTCCGATCTCACCCAAGAGCTCGACGCCGAGGTCCACCGTCGTCATGCGGCGCAGGGGCCCGGTCAGGCCGAGGGCGCGCGGCATGACGAAGGTGACGGTGCCATCCAGCTTGAGTCGGCGCGACCTGAACGTCTGCACCCCGACATCGAACGCCGGGGTGGGGTTCGTCTCCGGGCGCACGACCAGCTGCGAGCCCACACGCACCGGGGGTGGGCGGTACTCCTCGGCGATTGCCGGGGAAGACAGCGCGACAAGCGCGGCAGCGATGGTGGGGACTCGCATCATCGCCGGGGTAGTGTAGGGACGGTCGTTTCTGGATCGCCCCGGGCCGACATTCTCACCACCAGGTCCACCCCGAGATCGAGAGGATGGAGGTTCGAAGCCACTCCTCGGTCGTTGACGAGCTTGATCGCCATCAGGTCCGAGCGCACCCGAACCCGAAGACCGATGCCCGCGAAGCGACCGGTCGTGTGCAGCTCCATCGCGCCCCCAGCGAAGGGCACCAGGAGCTCGTCGATGGGCACGCCCTGCTGCCGGAAGCCCATGAAGGTGGCCCCGACCTGGGCGTCCAGGCGCACCAGCGGATCGGGGGTCCACCCCAGGCTGGCTCCGGCGTGCACGTCCCAGAGGGTGCGAAAGAACTCCATCTCCATGCGGTGCGCCGGGCTTCCTCCCACGTCCAGTCCGAACACGGTCGAGTCAGAGAGCGGCACCAGGTCGACGAGCAGGGCCCCGCGGACGCCGAACGACATCGCCAGGCGGGAGGTCGGGCCCACCGCGAGGCCGAGCGGAGGTGACGCGGCGTAGACCCGCCGCCGCCGTCGGGGGGGTGGCGCTTCGGGCTCCACCCAGTCGGAGAGGTCCGGCTCGGTTCCGGGAGTCGGCGGCAGGCGCCACCGCCCGGGGCTGCGCTCCACCGGCCCGTCAGGAAGGTCGTCGGTGACGGTGGCCAGGAGATCCTCGACCGGACGCCCTGCCGCACGCTCCACGACACGCCTTGACTCCGGCTGGGACGGGTCGGTCCCGTCAGCCACTGCATCATCGAGCTCGGAAGGGACCGCAGACGACGCCTCGGCCACCGGGACGGGCTCGGCCGGTGCCACGGATCCGGTCGGCGCACGGTCGGAGGTGGGTGGTGCTGACGGTGGTGGCGCCGGTGGTGTCGATGGTGTCGGTGCCGGTGTCG
>CALATR010000480.1 GCA_937891875.1 uncultured Pseudomonadota bacterium
CCGCACCCAGGAGATGGTGTCGGCGAGGGTGACGTCCGCGGGGGGAGGGCGGAAGCAAAGCTCGTCGGCAAAGCGGGACCGCAGGCCCCACCAGTGGCCGGCGAGCTCGATCTGCACCGGGTCGGGCAGGGGACTGCGCGCGCCGGCCAGCCTGCGGGAGGCGCGGGCGAGGGGGTGCAGGGCGCGCCAGGGCACGGTGCGGGAGCGGGTCTGCGCGCCCGCCAGCGCGGCGACCTGGTGGGCGAAGGAGCGCTGCGAAAGCTGGGTTCCGGGCAGGTGGTAGACCGGCCGGGGGCTCGGGTGGGAGGTCGCGGCGACGACCGCGCTCGCCACGGCGCGCACGTCCACGAAGTGCATGCCGCCGCGGGCCGAGACGGCCGGCCCGCCGTCCAGGATCCGGGCGACCGGGCGGACCGAGGCCTCCGATGGCGCGTCCGGCCCGAGCAGGGTCGGGGGCCGGAGGATCACCAGCTCCACGCCCAGGTCCCGGCACCGTCGGGTGGCGCGCCGCTCGGCGAGGAGCTTGCTCGCGTAGTACGGCCACCGGGCGACGAGGCGCTCGGCGAACGGGCTGTGCTCGTCCGCCCAGCCGCGGGGCCCGGTGAAGACCCCGACCGTGCCTGCCGTGCTGACGAACACGAGGCGTGCACCCAGGCGCGCGGCGAGATCGACCATGGCGAGGGTGCCGTCGACGTTGACCGCGTGGGTGGCGTCGGCGTCGGACCGGGTGTGGCGCTGCCGGGCTGCCAGGTGCACGATCGTGTCCACGCCGACGAGATCGGGGTGGCCGGACCAGGCGTCGGGACGCTCGACCGCGCCGGCGATGGGCCGCACGGGTGGGGGGAGTCCGGCCGGCCGCCGCGCCAGTCCGACCACGGTCACCCCCGGTCGCGCGCGCTCCAGGGCACAGAGCACGTGGCGGCCCAGGAAGCCGGTGGCTCCGGTGAGCAGGACCCGGCTCAAGAGCCCTCCTGCGGCCGCACGAGGCCCTGGTTGGGCACCCCGAAGCGGTGGTCCGGGTCGATCGCGCGCTTGACCTGGTGGCGGACCCGCCGGGTGGCCTCGTCCTCGACCCGGGCGTGCCAGGACGTGCGCTCCTGGCCGATGCCGTGGTGGTGGGAGGTGGAGCCGCCCGACGCCAGGATGGCCTCGCGGCAGGCGCCGATCAGCTGGTGCCACGAGCCGATCGGGTCCTCGACGCCCTTGTAGACGAAGCCCATGTAGAAGTAGGCGCAGACGCCCTCGGGGTAGATCTTGGAGATCCGCGAGGTCATGAACAGCTGGCCGGGCAGGCCGAGCTCGGCGTGCTTGCGTCGGGCCGCCGCCTTGACCGCCGCGACCCCGGCCTCGGCGTCGGACCAGCGGAAGGAGGTCTCGAAGGACTCGCCCCAGATCCAGTGCTCCATGAGGAAGTCGCGGATGTAGGCGATCCCGAAGGTCAGGCGGTAGCCGTCGGCCCCGCTGCTCGCGCCGGCGTCGAGGCCATCGAAGCGTCGGATGAGGCGCCTGACCGAGGCCTCCTGCATGGCGACCTCGTCCTCGTCGCCCTCGTAGACCAGGGTGACGGCAACGATGCGCTCCAGGTCGTAGCCCTTGACCCGGGTGAGCAGGGAGCGCTTGAGGCGGGCCTCGACCTGCTTGAAGCCCTTGTTCGCCGGCTTGAGCGCCTGGCCGAACTGCAGCTGCAGGTTGTCGACCAGGCGGGTGCTGGCGGGGGGGTGACCCTCGTGCTGCAGGGCCTGCAGGAAGGCCAGGCCGGTGTGCCAGTCGGGGAAGACCAGGCTTCCATAGCGCCGAACCGCCGGGGCGGCGTGCACCCGGACGACGGCCTCGGTGATGACGCCGAGGGTGCCCTCCGATCCCAGCCACAGCTCCTGGGGCATGATGCCGTGCGACGTCCGCGGGTGGCCGGTGAGGGTGCCGATCCGGCCCTGGGCCGTGACCCCGACCACGCTGCGCACCATGGCCTCGATGTGGCCGTAGCGGGTCCCCTTCATGCCGCTGGCGCGGGTCGCGATCCAGCCGCCCAGGGTGGAGAACTCGATGCTGTCGGGCTCGAGGCCCATGGTGAACCCGTGCGCCTCGAGCTGGGTGCGCACGTCCCGGCCGATCATGCCGGCCTCGATGCACGCCACCCGATCCTGGGGGTCGATCCAGCGGATCCGCGCCATGCGCCCCAGGTCGAGGGACACCACCGGTCGGGGGTCGTCGGGGTCGGGGCGGAGCGCGCCGGTGACGCTGGTGCCGCCGCCGTACGGGATCACGACCGCATCGTGCGCGCTGGCCGCGGCCACGATGGCGGCCACCTCCTCGGTCGAGCCGGGCTGCACCACGACGTCCGGGACCCGGCCGAGCGCGCCGTAGTTGACCTGGTAGATCTCGACCGCCGTGTGCCCGTGCCCGTGGCGGAGTCGCACGGCGTCGTCGGTACAGACGTGGGCGGCGCCGATCGCGTCGGTGAGTGCGGCGAGCAGGGCGGGTGCGGGCCTGGCGGGCTCGACGACCGGCCGGGCCAGCGGCACGTTGCGGTTGTCCGCGCCAAACGCCACGCCGGTCGTGCGGCTGGCGAACTCCGGCAGCTTGGACATGGGCACGCCGCTGTTGGGGTAGCGACCCCCCGACAGCCGCGGGAAGCCATCGCGCCCCCACACGAAGCGCGTGTCCTGAAACCCCCAGCGCCGCAGGGCAGGGGCGTCGAGGGCGACCGCACGGCGGGCTGGCGGGTGGATGCGCCCACCGGGGGTCACTGGCTTGTGATTCATCGCGACCTCGAGCTGCGGGAGACCTCGTGGGGCCTCAACGCAAGGCGGGAGGGGATCGGATCACCGGGAGGTGCGATTCGGGACCGGGGTCAGGACGTGAGAGGTTGCACCCTGGTCTCGCATGCCCTCGTCGCCGCGGGAGTCACGAGTGAGTGGTGGGCGAGCCGGGGTCAGGACGTGAGAGGTTGGAGCTTCCCACCCAGAGATGAAACCCCTCTCGTCCTGACCCCGTCGAGAGGTGGATTGGCCCGCCGCGCGGCCAAGATGCAACCTCTCTCGTCCTGACCCCGCCGAGGGGTCGATTGGCCCGCCGCGCGGCCAAGATGCAACCTCTCTCGTCCTGACCCCGCCCGCCCCCGCCCGTCGCCAACCCCACGTCCCGCGATCCAATCTCCTGCCGGACTGCGTTGGGGTGGGGTGCACCCCCACGCCCTCCGGCAGCGAGCGCCCATGGCCAAGCGACACGTCCTCCTCACCGGCGCGACCGGCTTCGTCGGTCAGCTCGTCCTGGCGCAGCTCCTGCATCGCGCGGACGTGGCCTCGGTCACCTGCCTCGTCCGCAAGCGCAGCGGCTCGGTCGACAAGCGCCTCGCGCGGGTGCTGGCGGGGCCGGCCTTCACTGGGCTGTCCGTC
>CALATR010000481.1 GCA_937891875.1 uncultured Pseudomonadota bacterium
CCCGCCTTCGCGCTACTACCCTGGAGGAACCTCCGATCTAGAGGATCCGGTTCGCGTGGGTCTCTGTGAACCCCTCTGTGCCTCTGTGCCTCTGTGCCGAGCACCGCCACGAACCCCCGACTCCGTCCCGGGTCGACCACTGACGAGGCGCAGAGGCCGGCCTGCCCGACCTCAGCCCTCCGCAGCCGCCCGTCGGGCGAGCTCCACCAACGCGGCGAGCTCGGCCAGGTAAGCCCTCCAGACGGTGTCCTCGCCGCCTACCGACGTGGCGACCTTCCGCTCGAGGGTCTCATCTCGGACCACCCGCTCCTCCTCGACCTCGCTGCCCGCGAGGATCGCGCTCACGAGCCCCGCGATCTCCGCATCGTAGAGGGCGACGTCGCCGCGGAGGTCGGGCGGCAGGCCACCACGGGGAAAGGGCGTTGCGGAGAAGTCGGAGAACCGGGACCGGAGGTCGTCGCGCGCGGACATCTCAGCTCCAGTGGGTGTAGATGATGCCGGTGTTCGAGTACTTCCCGCCCGGCGGCCCCTGGATCTTCTTGCAGACCCGGCCCGACTCGTCGGTGAAGTTGAACGCCGCGCCGTGATGGTCGGACCAGCACTGCCGGGCGTCGCTGGTGTACTCCTCCACGCTCCGCCCGCCGCCGTGCTTGTTGTGGTGGTACACGATGGACTCGAAGGCCGTTCCGAAGCTGCCCTTGTCCCAGAACGGCTCCGCCTCGTGGACCTGCACCAGCCGCTCGGTGTCGACGAAGCCCGGGTGCGTGTCGAGCAGGGTGTAGAACACGTCCGCGCCGACCCGGGCCACGAACCCGCGCACCTCGGCCGCCGAGACGTTGGCCCGCTTGAGCACGATGTCGAGCCGCTGCCGCGAGTAGTCGGCCAGGAGCGCCTGGAGGTCGTCCGGATCGTGGTCGATCGGGCTGTCCACCAGCCAGGCCTGCAGGTCGACGCTCAGGCAGCCCAGTCCGATGAGGGCGCGCAGCTGGAGCTCGGACGCCTCGTCCAGCATCTGCTTCAGGAGCTTGGGGTTGGGCTCGATGATCTCGATCTTGGAGAGGAGGAAGTCGGCAGACTTCGGGGTGAGCACCTTGAGCACCGGCGTGAGCGTCTTGCGGGTGCACGGGCCGCCGAGGAGGTCCAGCGCGGTCACGACCTGCTCCCGGCCGCCGGTGACCAGCTCCAGGGCCCAGAGCACATCATCGACGTCGCGCTTGTCGGACAGGCCCACGAGCTCGCCCAGGCCGACGCCGGCACCACCGGCCAGCTCCACCGCCTTCACGCCCTTCTCCGTCCCGAACTGCTCGATGAGGCTGCGGGCATCGGACAGCTCCATGCCCACGTGGGGGGCGAGGCGACCGACCTGGGGCACGGACAGTCCCAGCTGCAGCGTCGTCGTGGCGACCGTCATGCTGCGGTCGAGATCCAGGCTCGCATCCAGGCACGCCCGCAGGTGGTCCTTGCGACGCGCGACGGTGGAGGTGGTCCCGCCGCCCTGCACGGCCCAGCTGGCCACGTCCTGCCGCCGGGACGGGTGGACCGCCAGTCCGGTCACGAGGTCGAGGAGGGCCGGCCCCATGCCCGGACGCCCGCCGCCGAGCTTGAGCAGCGCTTCCGCGTCCTTCTCTCCCACCTGCGCGGTCGCCGTGCCGATGAAGTCCTGCATCTGGTTGACCAGCACCGGCTTGAGGTCGTCGACGTGCTCGATCTCGTCGTCCTTCTGCTTCACGTCCAGCTGCGCCTGCTGGAACGCCAGCTCGTCCTTTGCGTGCTGCTTCTTGCGGGACTCGAACTCGTGCGCCTTCTCCTTCCTCCGCTTCTTGGTCGGAGCCTTGCCCGGGTCCTTGGGAACCGTGATCGCGTCGCGCTCCAGCATGAGCTGCTGGCGCTGTTCCTCCACCTGCTCGTCCGCCGAGTGATCGACCCAACCCTCGAGCGCGGGATCGTAGTTGTACCGGGCCAGCTCGGTCATGCGCAGGGTCGCAGCCTCCGTGGCGTACCCCTTGCTCGCAAAGACCTGGGGAGCGACGGCGAGGGCCGCCGGAAGATCGAGGTAGGACGTAAAGAACTTCGCAGCACGCACCGTGACGTCGATCCCCTGCCCCAGCGCGTGTCCCCGGTCCACGACGTCCCGGCGACGCTCGGCGGCGCACACCCCGCACAGCTCCCCGATGGCCGCCTGGGCGCCGGCTA
>CALATR010000482.1 GCA_937891875.1 uncultured Pseudomonadota bacterium
CTTCGCCCGCCTCACCCCCGCCCAGACCAGCGCGCTGGACGAGCTCGCCGACGCGTTCGCCGGCACCCCGCTGCACGCCCGGGTCGCCGAGGCCGTGCGCGCCCTCGCTGCCGGCGAGATCCTGGCCCACCACCTGGCTGCGGTCGCCGCCGCCCGCGCAGCCCTCGAGGGGGCCCGCGCCGACGCCCTGCTCGCTGTGGCCGCCGCGTCCCTTGGCCTCACCGTCGCCCCCGCCGAGGTCGGCCCCGCGCCCGAGCCCTCCGCCGAGGCGACGATCCGCATGGAGAGCGCCCGGCAGTGGCTGGTCGAGATCGGCCTCGCCGGCCTGCAGAACCTCGACGACGCCACCATCGTGCCCATCGTCGCCACGCTGGAGGGCCTGCAGGCCATGCCCGAGCTGGGCGGCCTGTCCGCCGTGCTCACCGGGTTCGCCGACGAGCTCCTCGACCACGCCCCGACGTCTGCGCTCGACGCCGTGCCCGCCCGCCGCTGGGCCGACCTGTGGTGCCACGCCCTGCTCGCCACCTACGCCCTGCCCGAAGTGCCGGTCGAACGCGCGGTCCGTGGCCTGTGGCTCCCGATCGGCGCCGACGTCCGCCACCACGACCACCTGCTGAGTGTCGTCGTGCACGGCCTGCTCGAGGTCGACGGCGACAAGCACCTGGTGCGCTCCGGCTTCGCCGCCTGGAAGGTGGACGCGATCACCGGCGCCGAGATCTGGAACCTCGTGACCCCGCAGGCGCCCCGCCTGTTCGCCGCCCTCGCCGACGACGCCGCCCTGGAGGTCGTCGGCATGGCGCTGTGCTCCGACGGCATGCTGCGCTGGGACGACGCCGCGTGCACCCCCGCCGACGGCGCGCTCGACCTCGCTGGCGCCGTGCTGCACGCCCCGGCGCCCCGCCACCGCCACCCCCTGCAGATCGCCGTGCCCGTGCGCTACCGCGGCGAGGCCCCCGCACCCCTCGATCTCTCCCGGACCAGCCCCCACATCGGCCTCGAGGCCAAGGACCTGGACCGGGGCACGATCACTGGACTGTTGAGGTTCGACGAAGCCTTCTCGGTGCAGCCCATGAGCGCTGTCCGGGGCAGCAAGCGCTTCGGTCCGGCGGCTGGCCTCGCCGCGGCGGCCAAGGTCAAGCAGCCCGTGCTCGACGTCCTGCGCGAGCGCGCCAGCAAGCTGCTCCGCAAGTGACCGACGCCCGCCGACAGCTGGTCTACTGGCGCACCCTGCTGACGGCGCTGGGTGACGAGGACGCTGGTGCCGGGGTCGAGCGCGTCATGACCGAGCTGGTCGACGACGTGGGCCTGCCCCGCCTGGTCCTCGACGAGCGCGCCTCCCTCGACCAGGTCCTGCGCCGGGACCCGGAGCTCGAGGATCTGCTCGGCCTGCCCACCGACAGCGAGGATCTCGACGCGGACGCTCAGCTCAAGCGCACCGTGCTCTACCTCAAGGGCGTGCTCAACGTGTTCGGCCGGGTCGGCGGCGAGTCCGTCACCGCCGAGGAGTACGCCCGCTGGCTCGACGACGTGCGCGCCTTCGAGCGGGCCAGCGGGTACAAGCCGGGCTCGCTGATGCGAGGGCAGGGGAGCGGGGGCGGTCGTGCCACCACCAGCGACGAGGTCGACGAGGCCCTGCACGAGATCGGCAAGGGCGGCGGCCTGATGAGCGAGCCCGAGATCCAGGCGGGACTGCGCGGGATCGAGAAGCGGCTCATCGATCGCATGCACCTGCGCGAGGTCCTCGCCGACGCGAAGCTCGCCGCGAAGCTCACGCCGTCGATGGCGCTGACCGCCCAGCTGCTGCGCGACAAGGACCACCTCGACGGGGCCGCGCTCCGCAACGCCAAGATCCTCATCAAGCGCTTCGTCGACGAGCTGGGCGACGTGCTGAAGAAGCAGGTGATGCAGTCCCAGACCGGCGAGGTCGACCGCTCGGTGCCGCCCAAGCGAGTGTTCCGCAACCTCGACCTCAAGCGGACCCTGTGGGCGAACCTCACCAACTGGGATCCGCAGAGCGAGCGCCTCTACGTCGACCGGCTCTACTACCATCATCGGGCGAAGAAGCTGAACAAGACGCGGCTCATCGTCGTGGTCGACCAGTCGGGCTCGATGGTGCCGGCGATGGTGAACTGCACCATCCTGGCCAGCATCTTCGCCGGCCTGCCCAGGATCGACGCCCACCTCATCGCCTACGACACCCGCGCGCTGGACCTGAGCCCGTGGGTGAACGATCCGTTCGAGGTCCTGCTCCGCACCCGGCTCGGCGGCGGCACCGACGGCACCTGCGCCATGCCCTACGTGCTGGGCCACGTCAGCGACCCGCGCAACACGGTCGTCGCCTGGATCAGCGACTTCTACGACAACCGCGATCTGATGCCGATGTTCACGAGCCTCGTGCGCTCCGGCGTCACCTTCATCCCCGTCGGCTCGGTGTCGAGCAGCGGCTACTTCTCCGTCGACTCCTGGTTCCGAAAGGAGCTCAAGGCGCTCGGCACCCCCGTGCTCTCAGGCAGCCTCAAGACGCTCATCCGCGAGCTCAAGGCTGCACTCCCCTGACTCCGTGGAGCTCTGCATGTCCGAACAACTGCGCGCCCCCGTCGAGGTGAAGTACGCCGACGAGCTGGCCTGGCTCGCGTCGATCGACACGGGTCGCAAGCCATTTTCCTGGCGTCTTTCGCCGAAGATGGTCCGGATCTTCGTCCTCGGCAGCCGGCCGCAGGACAAGCTCGACCGGGACGTGCAGCAGAAGTGGTACGGCGCGCCCGCGCTGGTGGAGAAGGCGATCGTCACGCTCGCCTCGGACCGCGGGCTGCTGCTCATCGGCGACCCGGGCACGGGCAAGTCGTGGCTCGCCGAGCTGCTCTCCGCCGCCATCTGCGACGACTCGACCCGGGTCGTGCAGGGCACCGCCGGCACCGCCGAGGACCACATCAAGTACGCCTGGAACGTCGCCGAGGTCATCGGCAAGGGCCAGAGCCGGGACTCGCTGATCCCGTCGCCCATCATGAGCGCGATGCAGGACGGCGTGCTGGGGCGCTTCGAGGAGCTGACCCGGTGCACCAGCGACGTGCAGGACGCGCTGATCAGCATCCTGTCCGAGAAGTACATCACCATCCCCGAGCTCGACGAGGACAACGTCGTCTTCGCCCGGCCGGGCTTCAACATCATCGCGACCGCCAACAGCCGCGACCGCGGGGTGAACGACCTGTCGAGCGCCCTGAAGCGCCGGTTCAACTTCGTGCAGATCCCGGTCGTGACCAACCGCAAGGCCGAGAAGCAGATCGTCGAGTTTCGCGTCAAGGACCTGCTCGCCCGCAACGAGTTCGACGTGGAGATGCCGACCGCGCTCCTCGACGTGCTCCTGCAGACCTTCGCCGACCTGCGGGTCGCCGCGCGCAACGCCTCGTCGGACGACGAGCGCCTCGAGAGCGCCCTGTCGACCGCCGAGCAGATCGGTGTGGTCGAGGATGCCGTCCTGCACGGCCAGTTCTTCGGCGACGCCGACCTGGAGCCGCGGATCCTGGCCATGTCCCTCGTCGGCACCCTGGTCCGGCGGATCCCCGAGGATCTCTCGGTCATGAACAAGTTCTGGCACGCCGTCGTGCAGAAGCGCGCGGACGAGGAGGGCGGCCCGTGGGTCGACTTCCTGGCGGGCGGCAAGGAAGCGATGGAGCTGCATCGGTGAGCGACCGCCTCGACCAGCTCGCCCTGGACGACGCCGACTCCCTCCTCATCCAGCTGCGGGAGCTCGCGGCGGCGTTCACCGAAGACGAGGCCGACCTGGCCAGGGTCCTGCAGACCATGGCCGCGGACGTCGAGCGCGCCCGGCGCGAGCCCCTGCCCATCTTCCCGGTCATCCACCACAGCCCGGCGTCGGCCGTGCACATGGTGCGCTGGCTGCGAGAGCGCCGTCCGAAGCTGGTCTTCATCGAGATGTGCGAGGACCTGATCGACCTCGTGCCGGACCTGAAGGACTGCACCCTGCCGGTAGCGCTGCAGGCCTTTGCCGGCGAGACCGAGGGCTTTCCGCCCAGCTGGACCCCGCTGTCGGTGGTCGCGCCGATCACCGAGTTCAGCGCCGAATACCAGGCGATGGCGTACGCCCTGCAGGACCCCGACGTCGAGCTGGTCTTCGTCGACCGCTCGGTCGACCACGTCTTCCAGTGGCGAGACCGCAGCCAGGACCCCGACACCCCGGTCCACGACGACGAAGACGACGAGGAAGAGGCGCGGCTGCACGGCTCGGCGGTGGGCCTCGAGCTGGGTGGGCTCGCCCCGAGCTTCGGCGCGTTCCGGGACGTGCTGCTCGCGAACGCCCGCATGACCCACTTCGAGGAGTGGACCAGCCTCTACATCGAGGAGCCGACGATCGGCTCGAACACGGCGACCTACCGGGCGATCCTGTTCCTGGTCGGCAGCCTGTTCCGGCGCCTGGGCTCGACCCCGCACGACCGCGAGGAGATCCGCCGCCGCGACCGCTACATGTGGACCCGCATCAAGGACGTGCTCGCCGATCGGAAGGTCGCTCCCGAGGAGTGCGTGTTCCTGTGCGGGGCGGCCCACGCGGTCGCCGACGACTGCCCGGAGTGGGGGCTCGGCAGCGACGCGCGCTTCGAGCCGGAGCCGCGCACGGCCACCCGCTGGCTCAACGGGTTCATCCCGTCGTCGTATGCGGCGATCGAGCTGCAGTTCGGCCATGCCCGAGGTGCGGTGTCCATGGCCGAGTCGCGCTGGAAGAAGGCGCTGAAGACCTGGAACCTGCAGCCCTACACCCTCACAACGAAGAAGGGCAAGGCCTCGAAGCGCAAGGTGAAGGCGGCAAAGCCGCCGATGCAGCTCTCGCTCGACATGGTGCTCACCGGCGCCCCGCCCCTCGCCGATGCCGACGTCACCGAGCTGCTCACCTGGGTCACGGGCATCGTGTCCGCGGCCCGCAAGAACCGCTACCTGGCGACCACCGCCGACGCGATCGCCATCTACGAGACGTCCATCCTGCTCGCGCGCATGCGCTCGCGGAAGCGCCCGAGCCCCTTCGACTTCATCGACGCCGCCGAGACCTGCCTGGAGAAGGGACGCCCGCCCGGTCGCCGCAGCATCCGCCAGCTGTGCAACCGGATGCTGGGCGGCGATCGCATCGGCCAGGTCGGCTACAGCTCGCTGCCGCCGCTGGTCCAGGACGTGTACGACCGCCTGGCACCCCTGGGCATCGACGCGAGCACCCGGCGCGTCACCCGCGTGCTGATGGACTTCACCGCAGAGCCCGACAAGCGCGCGTGCAGCATGCTCCTGTGGCGGCTGAACTGGCTGACCCAGGGCACCCGCGTCGCCCGGCCGATCATGGGTGAGCTCAAGCTGGGCATGGAGCCGCGCCAGGAGAGCTGGGACGTGGCCCTGCACGGCGCCGAGCAGCGCGCGGTCATCCAGCTGGCGTTCGAGGGCGTCACCGTCGAGCAGGTCCTCGAGAAGCGCCTGTCCGCCGACGCGTTCGGGGTCGACGCGCGGACCCTCACCGCCCTGCGCGCGGTCGAGGGCTCGCTGATCCTGCTGTCGAACCCGCGGCTGTCGGCGAGCC
>CALATR010000483.1 GCA_937891875.1 uncultured Pseudomonadota bacterium
CTCAACCTGCTGGTCACTGAGCTCGAGGATCTCCGCGCGCTCGACTCCGCCCTGCCCTCGCGCTGGCCCACCACCGGAGATCTGACGTCTGACTTCGGCTATCGCCGATCGCCCTTCGGCCGGCGCGCCCAGTTCCACCGCGGCATCGACATCTCCGACGACCGCGGCACCGCGATCGTGGCCGTCGCTCCCGGCAAGGTCCTGCGCGCCTTCTACAATGGCGGCTACGGACGCTTCGTCGAGGTCGACCACGGCTACGGCATCACCACCCGCTACGCCCACATGACGCGCATCGCGGTGCAGGAAGGCGACGTCGTCGAGGCCGGGCAGCTGGTCGGCACGATGGGGCGAACCGGCCGCGTCACCGGGGTGCACCTGCACTTCGAGGTGCGCATCGACGGGCACGCGGTCGACCCGATGGACTTCTTGCCGCAACCCTAGCGGTTGCCACAACCCCCTTGGTGATCATAGTGCGGGGTGTCGTCTGCTCGGCGCTGACGACGGGGCGCTACGGTGCGCCCGCCCCACGGAGAGAGACGCCCCATGTTCGACGGCCTGCAGAACCTGGCCAGGAAGGTCTTCGGCGACGCCAACGACCGTGCCATCAAGAAGCTGCGCCCCCAGGTGGAGGCGATCAACGCGCTCGAGGCCCAGCTGGAGCAGCTCTCGGACGAGCAGCTCGCCGCCAAGACCGCGGAGTTCAAGCAGAAGATCGAGAACGGCGCCAGCCTCGACGACATCCTGGTCGAGGCGTTCGCCACGGTCCGCGAGGCCAGCAAGCGCGTCCTCGGCATGCGCCACTACGACGTGCAGATGATCGGTGGAATGGTGCTTCATTCCGGCCGGATCGCCGAGATGAAGACCGGTGAGGGCAAGACCCTGGTCGCCACCCTGCCCACCTACCTGAACGCGCTGTCGGGCAAGGGCGTGCACGTCATCACCGTCAACGACTACCTCGCCGGTCGCGACGCCGACTGGATGGGCGAGATCTACCGCTTCATGGGGCTGTCGGTCGGCAAGATCCTCTCCGGGGAGCGAAACGACCGCATCAAGCGTGCCGCCTACGCTGCAGACATCACCTACGGCACGAACAACGAGTTCGGCTTCGACTACCTGCGCGACAACATGAAGTACGCGCTCGAAGACTACGTCCAGCGCGGCCACAACTTCGCCATCGTGGACGAGGTCGACTCCATCCTGATCGACGAGGCGCGGACCCCGCTCATCATCAGCGGCCCCGCCGAGTCCAACGTCGAGCTGTACGGCATTGTCGACCAGCTGATCCCGCTGCTCAAGGTGGACGAGGACTTCACGCTGGACGAGAAGTCCCGCAACGTGACGCTGACCGAGGGGGGCATCCACCGCCTCGAGAAGCGCCTGGGCGTCGAGAACCTCTACGACGACCAGAACATGATCGTGCTCCACCACGTCAACCAGTCGCTCAAGGCGCACCACCTGTTCAAGCTGGACAAGGACTACGTCGTCCAGCAGGGCAAGGTGGTCATCGTCGACGAGCACACCGGGCGCCTCATGCACGGCCGGCGCTGGTCGGACGGCCTGCATCAGGCCGTGGAGGCGAAGGAGAAGGTCGAGGTCGAGGCCGAGTCCCAGACCTACGCCACGGTCACCTTCCAGAACTACTTCCGCATGTACGACAAGCTGTCGGGCATGACCGGTACGGCGGAGACGGAGGCGGCCGAGTTCGCCGAGATCTACGACCTCGAGTGCGTCGTCATCCCGACCAACCGGCCCATCGCCCGCATCGACGCGGAAGACACGGTCTACAAGACCCAGATGGAGAAGTTCCGCGCGGTGCTCGAGGACATCAAGCGCGCCAACGCCAAGGGACAGCCGGTGCTCGTGGGCACGACGTCGGTCGAGAAGTCCGAGATCGTCGCCAAGCTCCTGCGCCGGGCGAAGATCCCGCATGAGATCCTCAACGCCAAGAACCACCACCGCGAGGCGAACATCGTCGCCCAGGCCGGTCGGCTGGGGGCGGTGACCATCTCGACGAACATGGCGGGCCGCGGCACCGACATCAAGCTCGGCGGCAACCCCGAGGAGATGGCCAAGCACGAGGCGGATCCCGAGCTGGATCCCGCGGGCTTCAAGGCGGCGTTGGAGCGGCACAAGGTCGAGTGCGCGGCCGAACAGCAGAAGGTGCTCGCCGCGGGTGGACTGCACATCGTCGGCACCGAGCGCCACGAGTCTCGCCGGATCGACAACCAGCTCCGAGGTCGTGCGGGCCGCCAGGGTGACCCGGGCTCGTCCAAGTTCTTCCTGTGCCTCGAAGACGACCTCATGCGGATCTTCGGCTCGGACAAGATCACCATCTGGATGGAGCGGATGGGCCTCAAGGACGACGAGCCCATCGAGCACCGCTGGATCACCAGCGCCATCGAGAACGCGCAGAAGAAGGTCGAGGGACACAACTTCGGCATCCGCAAGAACCTCCTCGAGTACGACGACGTCATGAACTACCAGCGCAAGGGGGTCTACGACCTCCGCAAGCGCGCGCTGGCGGGCGACGGCATCCGCGATCTGGTCATCGAGGCGGTCGAGAGCTGCGTCTACGACATCATCGACGAGAACTGTGTCGAGGGCGTGCACCCGGAGCACTGGCAGATCGGCAAGCTCCGCGAGCGCATGGACAGCATCTTCGGGCTGAACTGGGACGAGTCGGACGACGAGATCCGCGACCATGCCCGCGAGGAGCTGCGCCAGCGTGTCGAGGAGGAGGCGAAGGCCATCATCGAGGAGCGCATGGAGCACATCGGGGAGGAGCCCTTCCTCGAGGTCGCCCGCATGTACCTGCTCCGGTACGTCGATCAGCTGTGGAAGGACCACCTGCTGGCCATGGACCGCCTGCGTCAGGGCGTCGGCCTGCGCGCGTACGGACAGCGCAACCCGCTGCTCGAGTACAAGCGCGAGGCGTACCACATGTTCCTGCTGATGAGCGCCATGCGGGACGAGATGCTCCTCGAGCAGCTCTGCAAGGCGGACCTCGACATGCTGGCCGCCGCGGCGTCCCGTCCGGGCAAGTCCACCGCGCGCGCGCTCGGAGATGGCACGTTCCAGGCCGCGCCTCAGGCGGGTGGCCTCGACGCGATCCGCCAGGCTGCCGCCCGCGCCCGTCAGTCCGGCGCCCAGCCCCAGGCCCCCGCCCAGCCTCGTCGTCCCCAGCCCGGCGACGAGGCGCTCATGGTCGCCGCCCGCTACGGCCTGACCCGCAACGACCCCTGTCCCTGCGGCAGCGGGCTCAAGATCAAGAAGTGCTGCGGCAACGGCAAGCCCATCCCGTCGCTCGAGGATCTGGGCATGGAGGTCTCGGCCATCGTCGATGACCAGCCCCTCGCCATTCCCGAGGGCATGGGCGCGGCCGCGGCCGGCGAGGCGCACGCGAGCGTCACCGACCACGCCGAGCTCTACGAGTCCCCCGAGGACGATGGCCAGGACGTCGACCTCGACATCGAGGACGACGGCTCGCTCGACGGCCTGTACGCCGCACCCGAGGATGACGCCCCCGTCGTAGAGAGCGCCGCCGAGGGCGTAGCCGACGAGGACGACGAGGACGACGAGGACGACGAGGACTTCGACCTCGCGGACCTCGGACTCGACCTCGGCGACGACGTGCTCGGTGACCTGTACGACAGCCCCGACGAGGACGGCGACGACACCGCCCCCGCCGGGGTCTGAGTCGCCGGGGCGTCCACTTCGACGCAGCCGCTAGAACGTCCCGCGGATCCGGAGCCCCACCTGGTCCGCGCCGACCACCGGCTCGATCCGCCAGGGCAGGTGCGCCTCGGACACGATGGCCTGGGCGACGACCGCGCCGCCTGCGCCTACGGCGAGCGCGATGCCGACGATGAGCTCGCCGAAGCCGTCGAGGCCGGGGAGGTGGTTCGCCCGGTCGAAGAGCCACACGCTGGTGCCGGCCAGTGCCATGCCGGCGGTACCCATGACGACCAGCTCGGTGCGCGGCCAGTAGGGGAGCGTCATCACCAGGCCCCCAGCACCCGCGGTGAGCACGCCGGCCGGCAGCAGGTTGTACGGATCGGCGAACGTCATCACCGCCCCCGTGATGACGAGCACCGCCCCGCCGTGCACGGTCACGTGGGCGAGGTTCGGATTCCAGGCGGTGAAGCGGCCGCGCGCCAGGCGAGTCCGCGTCGGGGTCGAGGCCGGTCCGGTCAGCGCCGCGGGTCGGACCGGGAAGCCGCTCCCGCGGAGCTCCGGTCGCAGGACCAGCGGCGCTTCGGGAGCCTCTGCGGCGAGCGCGTCTGTGGAGGCCGCCAGGCCGGCCAGGAAGAGGAGCAGAGCAGCGACCGGTCGCAACACACGCATGGGGACTCCCAGATTGAGTTGACACTGTGTTGATAAATCGATGATCGACACAGTGTCAACTCAAATCGGATCTACCGCCTCCGCCCCGGGTTGCCCCGCTGTCGCGAGCTGGGGTTCCAGCTCGTCATGGGCGGTGCCTTTCCGGGCTGGGTCGGCTGCGGTCCCGCAGGTCCACGACCGCGGCGGCGACGCTCGCGACGAGGCGGGCGGGTGGCCGGGGTGGGGGACTGGGCGTGTTCGATGGTCTTGTTGGCAGGCATGGGATCTCCAAGGATCGTCGTGGATTTCAGACAGACGAGTGCGTCGCGCGCCCGGCGGCAGGAGGCCGCGGGCACGGTGGGGTGTCGCGTCGCCACGACGGGCGACGCGACCAGCTCGGCCGGTCCACGCGCACGAGGCGCGATGGATCAGCGCTGCGTCAGCAGAGCGCGCATGTGCGCGGGATCAACGGGTCCACATGGTCTCACCGGGATCGGGACGGACGTCACCAGCCGTCCATCGTGGGCAGGGCGAGCCGCTTCGTCAGCGACTGCGTGCGATCGACCGGATCAGTTGACCACTTCGACACCTCGTTGCGCGGGCGCTCCATCGCGCCCGTCTTGCGAAGCGTACTCGGCTCCTGGAGCTTCGTCCAGCAACTCGGTGGGTTCTGCGCGGGCGGTGACCGCCGGGGCCGGCCCCCACCCGCCCAACCACGTGACGACCGCACGCGCAGGTTTGATCCCCGCCGCGGCCCATGCTACGCGGCATGCCGCCGTGAGGGTCGTCCTCACGGCCAGTCTGCACACCGGACCCATGGGGCGTCCCCGGTGCTCGCCAAGCGGGTCGGGCGTCCTTCCGGTGGGTGATCAACCAAACCTCCTCGCCAGCGTGCCATGCGCGCTGTTCGCCGGATGACAGCCCGGCGCCCGACCCGACCGCGATCCAGAGTGACGCGGCGACGGATTGCGAGACGACCAGGCGGCCAGCCCGCCCTGGAGCGACACCATGAACATCAGCCTCCGTGACCTCCTCGAGGCAGGCGTGCACTTCGGCCACCAGACCCGTCGGTGGAACCCGAAGATGAAGCCGTACATCTACGGCGCCAAGAACGGCATCCACGTCATCGACCTGCAGCGGACCGCCCGCGGCCTCGTCGAGGCGACCCGCTTCATCCAGGCCACCGCGTCCAACGGCGGGCACGTGCTCTTCGTCGGCACCAAGCGCTCCGCCCGCGACATCGTGCGCGAAGAGGCCCTGCGCTGCCAGGGCTTCTACTGCAACAACCGCTGGCTCGGCGGCACGATGACCAACTGGGGCACGGTCAAGAAGTCCATCGACCGCCTCAACGCCCTCGAGCGCGCTCGCGACGAGGGTCGGTTCGACATGCTGACCAAGAAGGAGGCCCTCGAGCTCTCCCGCGAGATCGAGCGCATGGACGTCAACCTGGGCGGCATCAAGAACATGAAGTCGCTCCCCGACGCGCTCTTCGTGGTCGACCCCAAGCGTGAGCACATCGCCATCCAGGAGGCGAACAAGCTCAAGATCCCGGTCGTCGCCCTGTGCGACACCAACTGTGATCCGTCGGGCATCACCCACGTGATCCCCGGCAACGACGACGCGCTCAAGTCGATCCGGCTGTTCACCGGCGCCATCGCCGACGCCGTGGTCGAAGGCCGCCAGTCCGCCCGTCGCCAGCCCGGCGCCTACGTCAGCGAGGGTGCCGAGGCCGACGACGGCGACCTCAAGGTCGTGCAGCGTCGCGGCGGTGCCTCTGCCGACCCCGGCGTGGCCGACGAGCTGCCCGACGCAGAGGCCTGATCGCCTGCCGGGCCCTCGGCGCGCGCCGGACTCCGGCGGCCGGGGCTCGGACCCTGACTTCCGAACTCGAACCTTCATGACGCCCGCTTCGCTTCCTCGTCGCGGGCGCCCAGGAGACATCTCATGTCCATGAGCGACATCAAGGAGCTGCGCGCTCGCACTGGCGCCGGCATCCTCGACTGCAAGAAGGCCCTCGCCGAGAACGACGGCGACCTCGACAAGGCGATCGACTGGCTGCGCGCCAAGGGCGCCGCGTCCGCCGCCAAGAAGGCCGGCCGTGCCGCCGCCGAGGGCCTGGTCCACGCCTACATCCACGCCGGTGGCAAGATCGGCGTGCTGGTCGAGGTGAACTCGGAGACCGACTTCGTCGCCCGCAACGAGGGCTTCCAGGAGCTGGTCAACGACATCGCCCTGCACATCGCCGCCGCCGCGCCCGAGTACGTCCGTATCGAGGACGTGGACGCCGCTGCCGCCGCCCACGAGCGCGAGGTCCAGAAGGCCCGCGTCATCGAGGAGGGCAAGCCCGAGCACATCGCCGACAAGATCGTCGATGGCCGGATGCAGAAGTGGTACAGCGAGGTCGTCCTGCTCGAGCAGCCCTTCGTCAAGGACGACAAGCAGACCGTCAAGCAGATGCTCGAGGCCGCCGTGGGCCGCATCGGCGAGAACATCCAGGTCCGCCGCTTCACCCGCTACGTGCTGGGTGAGGGCATCGAGAAGCGCCAGGACGATCTGGCCGCCGAGGTCGCCAAGACCCTCGGCGGCTGATCGCCTGCCGTCCCGCTCGGTCGGTGGGCCGGGCGGGCCGACACCCTACCCCAAGCCGTCCGGAGAGCACGTTGGAAGCCCAGTATCAGAGTGTCCTCATCAAGGTGTCCGGCGAGATGCTGGGCGGCGACGGGGGCAATGGTGTCGATCCGACGGTGCTCTCCCGCTTTGCTGACGAGATCGTGGCCGTGCGTGACCTGGGGGTCCGCACGGCCGTCGTGATCGGAGGCGGCAACATCTTCCGCGGCATGAAGGGTGCTGCCGTGGGCATGGATCGCGCCAGCGCCGACTACATGGGCATGCTGGCGACGGTGATCAACGGCATCGCCCTGCAGGACGCCCTGGAGCGCAAGGGCTGCCACACCCGCCTGATGTCCGCCATCGCGATGGCGGAGATATGCGAGCCCTACATCCGCCGGCGCGCCATTCGCCACCAGGAGAAGGGGCGGGTCATCATCTTCGCGGCGGGCACGGGCAACCCGTACTTCACCACCGACACGGCGGCGTCGCTGCGGGCGGCCGAGATCGGCGCCCAGGTGATCCTGAAGGCCACCAAGGTCGACGGTATGTACGACAAGGACCCCAACAAGTACGATGACGCGGTTCGCTTCGAGCGCATCACCCACCTGGACGCCCTGTCCCGCGGACTGAAGGTCATGGACGCCACCGCCATCAGCCTCTGCATGGACAACGAGCTTCCCATCGTGGTCTTCGACCTCAACGTGCACCGCAACATCGCCCGCGCGGTGTGCGGCGAGCCGGTGGGCACCCTCGTGACCCCCTCGATCTGACCCTTGGAGCTGTGAGATGGACGAGTACCTCGACTCCTTGAAGGAAGACATGGACAAGGCCGTCGAGGCCTTGGAGAAGAGCCTGGCTACGGTCCGCACCGGCCGTGCCACCCCCAAGCTGGTCGACGGTGTCGTCGTGCAGGTCGCCTCCTACGGTGCGTCCATGCCGATCAACCAGCTGGCGACGGTCCAGGCTCCCGATCCGCGCCTGCTCGTCATCACGCCCTGGGACAAGACGACCATCAACGACATCCAGCGCGGCATCGTGCAGGCCGGCCTGGGTCTGAACCCGTCCACCGACGGCCAGGTGATCCGGGTCCCGGTCCCGCCGCTCACGGCGGAGCGCCGCGCAGACCTGGTCAAGCAGGTCAAGAACTACGGTGAGGACGCCAAGATCCGGGTCCGTCACGTGCGCCGTGAGTACAACGACATCTTCAAGACGTCCGAGGGCGACGGCGAGATCAGCGAGGACCAGCTCCACCGCTACCTGGCGAAGGTCCAGGAGTCGACGGACGCGTACGTGAAGAAGGTCGACGCGACCGTGGAGGCCAAGGAGGCCGAGGTCCAGGAGGTATGACCGGCCCCCCCCGCCACGTCGCCGTGATCATGGACGGCAACGGTCGGTGGGCCACGGCGCGCGGACTGCCGCGAGTCCGTGGACACGAGGCGGGTGCGGACTCCGTCCGCGAGATCGTCCGGGCCTGCGGCCGGCTCGGGGTGGAGGTCCTGACGCTGTACAGCTTCTCCACCGAGAACTGGTCCCGCCCCGACGACGAGGTCGAGGCCTTGATGGCCCTCCTCGAGCGCTACCTGCGCGAGGAGCTGCAGGAGCTGATGGACAACGATGTCCGGCTCTCCGCCATTGGCCAGCTCCACCGGCTGCCGAAGGCCGTGCGCATGGGGCTGGAGGCCGTGTCGCAGCTGACGGCGAAGAACCAGGGTCTTCGCCTGGTGCTGGCCCTGTCCTACGGCGGCCGCAGCGAGATCACCGACGCGGTCAAGGTCATCGCCCGCCAGGTCGCCGCCGGTGAGCTCGCCCCCGACGACATCGGTGAGGACACCATCGGCAGCAAGCTCTACACCGCCGGCCTGCCCGATCCCGACCTGCTCATCCGCACCAGCGGGGAGCTCCGCCTGTCCAACTTCCTGCTGTGGCAGGTCGCGTACGCCGAGCTCTACGTCACCGACGTGAACTGGCCCGACTTCCGCCAGCCCGAGCTCGAGAAGGCCTTCGCCGCGTTTGCTGCGCGGCAGCGCCGGTTCGGCAAGACCGGCCAGCAGGTCGAGGGCGAGGAGCCCGGATGATCGTCCGGCTCGCCGCCGGCCTGATCGGACTCGCCGTGCTGGTGCCGGCGCTGGTGTTCGGCGGATCCATCGCGGTCGGCATCATCGTCCTGCTCGCCATGGGCGTGTGCCTCTACGAGTACAGCCGCATGGCCTTTCCCGCGCGCTGGGCAGAGGCGCTCGGCTGGCTGTCTGGCGCGACGATCCTGCCCTTTGGCGCACACCTGCTGATCGGCGCCGAGGCGGCGTGGGCGGTGCTGGGCCTGTGTGTCATCACCCTGTCCACCCGGGTCGCGCTCCGTCCCGGTCCGTCGCTGGAGCGCGCCTGGGACGATCTGGGTCGCTACGTCTTCGGTGCCGTCTGGATCGGCCTGCTCGTCTTCATGCCCCTCCTCCGGGAGCTCCCCGGTGGGCTCGCGTGGATCTTCATGGCGCTCGGGCTGGCCTGGCTGTCGGACACCGGCGCCTACTTCGCCGGCCGCTTCCTCGGGAGGACCCCCCTGCACCCGACGCTGTCCCCCAAGAAGACTGTCGAGGGCTACGTCGGCGGCGTCATCGCGGCGACGCTGGGCACGGCGTGGTTCGCGTATGGGGGCGTCCCGGTGTGGGAGGGCAGCTTCGCCGATGGCGGCTTCGTGATGCAGGCCGTCGAGGTGCTGCACGTGGGCGACGTGCTCGCCGTGGGGGTCGGCATCGGGACCCTGGGCGTGGTCGGTGACCTCGCCGAGTCCCTGGTCAAGCGCGCGACCGGGGTCAAGGACGCCGGCAACATCCTGCCCGGACACGGTGGTCTGCTGGACCGGGTCGACAGCTTGCTCTTTGTCGCCCCGGCCCTGTACGGCTACGCCATGTTGGTGAAGGGAGTCTCGGTTTGACCGCGGCTGTGCCGATGAGCCCGTGCAAGGAGGCCCGCCCGTGACCTGGCTGTGGTTCATCGTCGGTGCCGGTAGCGCCATCGCCGTGCTCGTCGTCGTACACGAGTTCGGCCACTTCCTGATCGCCAAGCTCTTCGGTGTCGGCGTGCCCGTGTTCAGCGTCGGCATGGGCCCGCGCCTCTTCGGCATCCGCTACAAGGGCACCGACTACCGCTTCTCCGCCTTCCCGGTCGGCGGCTACGTCCGCATGTCCGGTGCCGATCCCTTCGGCGAGGAGGACTTCTCCGGCGATGGCTACGTGCCGCCGGAGAAGGACTTCATGAAGAAGCCCGTCTGGCAGCGCCTGCTCATCATGCTCGCGGGTCCGGCGGCAAACCTGGTGCTGCCGGTCCTGCTGTTCGGCGGCCTCTACTTCATCGGCGTGCCCGACGCCGAGACCGTCGTCGGCCAGGTCTCCCACGGATCGGCGGCGGACATCGCTGGCTTCCGCGAGGGCGATCGCATCGTCTCGGTCGAGGGCCAGGCGGTCGAGGCCACCGGTCCGCTCATCGACGAGCTGGTCGCCCACGCGGGTACCGACGTCCACTTCGAGGTCCTGCGCGACGGGGAGAAGGTCGCCCTGACCCTGCCGCCCGACGCCTACGAGCTGTTCTCGCCGAGCATGATCAAGCGGGACAGCCTCGGCCTGTCCTTCCGCCCCACCTCGACCCGCTTCGGCATCGACGATCCGAACAGCCCCGCCGCCCGCGCCGGGCTGACCTCGCTGGACGGCGTGCTCGCCGTGGACGGCACCGACGTCGACACCTGGACCGAGATGCAGGCCCTGCTCACGCCGGACCGTGCCCACACGGTCACCTACGTCCGCGGAGACGAGGACACCGGCGAGCGGACCGAGGGCGAGGTCACGCTGTCGCCGGATCCGAACTGGGCTCCGCGCATCGACGATCCGGTCAGCAACGCATTTGGCATGGTGCCGGCCGAGACCTTCATCGGCACGATCATGACTGGCCTGCCGGGCGACCTTGCGGGGCTCAAGCCGGGCGACCGCGTCTACAGCGTCGACGGTGAGCCGGTCCACGACTTCGGCCAGCTGGTGCGCCTGGTGAACCGCTCGCTCGACACCTCGGGTCCGGAGCCGACCAGCTCGCCGCTGTCGGTCGAGATCATCCGCGGCGGAGAGCGCTTCGCCCAGACCCTGACCCCGGTGGTGGACGACCAGCCGACCGCGTTCGGCAGCACCTGGCGCGTGCTGATCGGCTTCTCCCCGCCGCCCCAGACGTCGGTCGCCGGGACGCCGATCACCGTGCGGTACGGCCCCATCGAGGCGGCAGGCAAGGGCGTGTCCCGCACCTACGAGGCGGTGGTCGACACCTTCACCACCCTCGGCTCCCTGGTGCGCGGTCTCGGCAACCCCGCCGACGCCGTGGGTGGCCCGGTCGCCATCTTCACCGTGACCGGCCGCAGCCTGATGGCAGGCTTCCACGCGTTCGCCGGCACCATCGCGGTCATCTCGGTCTCGCTCGCCATCGTGAACCTGCTGCCCGTGCCCGCCCTCGACGGTGGGCAGATCGCGGTGTTCCTGTTCGAGTGGATCCGCGGGCGCCCCCTGTCGGCCGAGATCCGCATGCGCATCCAGATGGTCGGCGTCATCGTGCTGTTCACCCTGCTCATCGTGGTGACGGCCAAGGACATCGGGCAGCTCTTCTTCCCCAGCTACTGAGGCGCCCGTGCGCGTGCTGGCCATCGACACCTGCGGCCCGGTGATCGGCGTCGCGCTCCTTGTGGACGCGCACGTTGCGGTCCGCACCGATCGCGTGACCCGCGGAGCCGAGACCCGGCTCATGCCGTGGGCGCTCGAGCTCGCGGCGGAGGCGGGCGTCGCCCTGTCCGACCTGGACGGGGTCGCGGCGGCGGTCGGTCCGGGGGCGTTCACCGGCCTGCGGGTCGGGCTCGCCGCGGCCGCCGGGGTGGCGCTCGCGGCGGGAGTGCCCATCTGGCCGGGGTCGTCGCTGGTCAGCCGAGCCGTCGGCACGTCCGCCGAACAGCCGGTGCTCACCATGCTCGACGCCCGAAAGGGAAGGGTGTACGCCGCGCTTGTGGGCCCGGATGGCACCGTGCTCGCCGGGCCGGGCGACCTCGAGCCCGCCGCGGCGCTGGCCCTCGTCGACGGGCCCTTCGTCGCGACCGGGGAGGGGGCCCTCGCCTACCGGGAGCAGGTCGAGGCTGCGGGAGGCACGATCGTCGCGCAGGCCGCGGACCCGTGTGTCGACGCCCTCGCCCGGCTGGGAGCGCGTGGGCTGCGGGCAGGGCAGGGGGTCGCGGCCGAGGCGGTCGAGCCGGTCTACCTGCGCGCGCCCGACGCCAAGCCGCCGAAGGACCTCGGCGGCATTCGCCCGCGCTGAGGTTCGGTCTCGGACGATCCCCGTCCAGACCGGAGACGACCCCTTGCACGGCTGCGCTCGGGGCCTACCTTCCACGGCCACGCTTGGAGGACAGATGGGTTCGCAGATCCACGTTGGCGTCGTCGGCGCCACCGGTGCCATCGGCCGGGAAGTGCTGTCGGTGCTCGACCGGGTGTCCTGGCGCCCCGACGAGGTGTCCGCCGCGGCGTCGCCCGGCACCAGCGTGCACGCCGTCGACTACGGCGATCAGAACCTCACCGTCGAGGATGCCCGGGACCTCGACACCGGCCTGCTCGACGCGGTGATCCTGGCAGCCCCGGTCGGTGCCAGTCGCGACGTGGGCGAGCGTGCCCTCGAGGACGGGGTCGTCATCGTCGATGTCGCCGGAGCCTTCCGCGACGAGCCCGACGTGCCGACCGTCGTGCCGTGGATCAACCCCGAGGCGCTGGCCCACGGCAGCGTCCGCGACGTGGTCGCCCTGCCCGGTGCGCCCGCGCTGCTGCTCGCCTCGGTGCTCGGTCCGCTCGCCCGGGCCGGACTCGTCGGCGAGGTCCACGCCACCGTGCTCGTGCCCGCCTCCGCCCAGGGCCGCCCCGGCATCGCCGAGCTCTCCCAGCAGGTGACCGCCCTCTTCAACTCGGGCACCCCGCCCCGGCGGATCTTCCCCCACGGCCTCGCCTTCGACCTGCTGCCCGCGGTCTCCGAGCCCAGCGAGGACGGCTGGACCGAGGAGGAGGAGGCCACCGTCGCCCAGGTGCAGGCGCTCCTCGGCGGGGCCGTGCCGCTGTCGGCCACCCTGGTCGGTGTTCCCGTGTTCAGCGGGATCAGCGCCGAGATCGTGCTCCGTCCCAGCCGGCGGGTGCTCCCCGAGCTCATCACCCGCATCCTCTCCGATGCGGGCGTTGGCATGCCCGATCAGGCCGGCGTGCGCTTTCTCCCGAGGCCGCGCCGGGTCGAGGGTCAGGCCTTCGCCCAGGTCGGACGGATCCGCAGCCGCGACGAGGGGCGGGTGCTTCACCTGTGGGTCTCGATGGACAACCTGCGCGCCATCGCCACCGCTGCGGTCGGACTCACCGGCGCCGCGCTCCGGGATCGCATCCAGGGCGGTGGGTGACAGCTTGTCGGTCCCGCCCGCGGGCCCCCATCGCCGATGACAGCCTGTCACGTCTGCTCCGGTGAGCCCGGCAATCACGGGGCTGTAGCGCTGGCATGCGCCTTGCTCGCTACCGGTCCATCCAAGGGATCGCCATGACCATGCTGCTGCTCATCGCTGGCCTCGCCCACGCAGCCCCGACCGGGGAGATCGCCGCGTTCTCCGGCGTCGGCGCGGCGGATGGTGGCTCCATGAGCTCCGACGGCACCCTCGTGAGCTTCGTCGGCGGCGGCCAGGCGCGCCTGATCGACGCGGTTCGCTGGCGCGAGTTCATCGTGTCCGACTGCACGGTCACCGGCGCGGGCATCGTCGAGCCCGGCAGCAGCACCGAGCTGTGGGTGGGCTGTGACGACGGCGACGTCCTGCTCTACGACATCGTGGACGGCATCCCGAGCCAGCTCCTCGACGACGCGGAGGAGTGGATCACCCTGTCGACCGACACGTCCGACCCGGTCGTGAGCGTCACCCAGGTCGGCTCGGTGGTGTACGTCGTCACCGACGGCTCCACCGTGCCCAGCTCCCACGCCTTCGACGTCGACGAGCCGACGTCGACCACCGCCGCGATGACCTACCTCGGCTACACCGACGCGATCACCGACGGCACCTGGTTCTACATCTCCCACGACAACGCCTTCATCTCGACGATGACGCCGCCGGGCAACGTCCCGGTCGGCGTGCTGTCGGTCGCGGTGACCGCGGTCGACGACCTCGCCCCCACGGCCTTTCCCGGGGGCGCCGTGCTCGCGGTCGATCGCGGGGATGGCATCGGCCTGTTCAACGGCTTCAACAAGGCCTTTCAGACGGTGTGGCCCCTCTCGGGCGTGCAGGCGGCGGGAGCCTCGCTCGACACCGACGACGAGTTCGCGGTCGTCTCCTTCAACGACCGGGTCGACATCCTGCCCATGAGCGGGGGGCTCATCAGCTCGACCACCGCCACGGACTCGTTCTCCATGGGCACGACCCTGCGGGACATCCTCGTGTCCGACAACGGCTACACCTTCGGGGGTGGCCTCAACGGCGACATCGTCGTGCTCTCCGACCGCCCCTGGGTCGAGGTGACTGGCACCCTCGGCTCGGTCGGCGTCGGCGACGAGGTGCCCCTCGAGTTCAGCGTCGACGTGCCTGGCTCCTACGAGATCTACGTCGGCGGAAGCTGGACCGGGACCGGCACCCTGGTCGACTCGGGCTCGGTGACCGCGGCCGGCGACGTCGCGCGCACGCTGACGGTGACGGAAGACTGGCCGGACGGCGATCAGGACGTGTGGGTGCTGTTCACCGCGGACGAGACCGGCCTGGTGGGCCATGGCTGGACCGATGTCAGCATCGACGTGCCCCCGACGGCCGTCACCCTGTCCGAGTCCGACATCGGCTTCGACGATGCCACGCTCTTCGTGCGCTTCACCGCGCTCGACGCCGAAGACATCAGCACCTACACCCTGTACGTGTCGGCGACGCCGTTCACCGCGGCGGACTACCCGACCGGCGGCCCCGCATTCGACGGGGACGACGCGCTCGAAGCGCCGATCGAGGTGACCGGCGTCGGCGCCGGTGAGAGCGTCAGCATCGAAGTCACCCCGCTGACCGACTATGTCACCTACTATCTTGCCGTGCGCGCCACCGACGACGGTGGCCAGGAGGGACCGATGAGCAACGTGGTCGAGGGAGTGCCCCGACCCGCCCTGACCGCCAGCCAGCGCGCTGGTGACCCCGGCGGCATGCAGTGCAGCGCGGTTGGTGTGGGTGGAGGCGTGGGCGCCCTCTGGCTCGGCGGACTCGGACTCGGCCTGGTCGGTCTGCGCCGCCGTCGCTGGCTCGCCCCCGCGGCCGCCTTGCTGGTCGGCGCCATCGGACTCGCGCCCGTGAGCGCGTCCGCTCAGGACGACGAGGACACCTCGGACTCCGAGGAGGACGGCGAGCTCGGAACCACCGACCCCGACATGTCCCAGGGCTACAAGGACGCCATGGCCGCAGAGGACCAGCGCTCCGGTGACCTGACCGATGCGTGGGGCAACGTCGAGGTCCGCTACGCGTACTGGCGGACCCGGGAGCCGGCGTTCGAAGAGGTCTTCGGCAAGAACAGCGCTTCCGTGCTGCTGGTCGAGTTCGGCCCTCAGATCTACCGCTTCATCGAGCTGGACTTCGGCGCCGGGCTCCACCAGCGCAAGGGCCTGACCGTCGACGACAGCGGCAAGCAGAGCTCGACCGAGACCAAGCTGATGATCGTGCCGCTGTCGGCGTCCATCACCCCGCGCCTGCACCTGGTCGACGAGCAGGCGGTCGTTCCGTACGCCAGCATCGGCGGCGACTGGTGGCTGTGGCGGGAGCGCGAGGGCGCCCAGGCCGCAGACAACAAGCTGATCCGCGACGGGTCCCACTTCGGCTGGCACTGGGAGCTGGGCATCAACATCCTGCTCGACAACTTCGACCGGGACCGCGCCAGCCTGCTCGAGGCCCAGTCCGGGATCAACGACTCGTGGCTGGTCATCAGCTACCGGCGACAGACGGATCTCGCGTCGGACCTCATGGATCTGTCCGGCGACATGTTCCAGGTGGGCCTGAAGCTCGACTTCTAGGCGTCGAAGCTCGGTCCCAGGCGGAGGCAAGGCGAGATGGCTCGGTGGAAGCTGGTCCTTGAGTACGACGGGGCCGGGTTCCATGGCTGGGGCCTGCAGCCGGAGACCCGGACCGTGCAGGGCGCGGTCGAGGAGGGGCTCGCGTCCTTCCTCGGAGAGCCGGTCCGGGTGGAGGCCTCCGGTCGGACCGATGCCGGCGTGCACGCGCTCGGTCAGGTGATCGCCTTCTCGACCGACGTACCTCGCGCTCCGCTGGCCATGCGCGACGGGCTGAACCACCACCTGCCCGACGACGTGGCCTGCGTCGACGCCGAGCTCGTGGCTGACGACTTCGATCCCCGGCGCACCGCCCGCAGCAAGCTCTACCGCTACGCGTGGCTGACCCGGCGGACCCGCTCGCCCCTGCGTCGCGATCGGGTGTGGCACATCCGCCATGATCTGGACGTAGACGCCATGAACGAGGCGGTCCAGGCCCTGGCCGGCACCCACGACTTCCAGAGCTTCCGCGCGGCGCGCTGCCAGGCGGCGACCAGCGTGCGCACCATCCCCCACTGGGAGGTGCTGCGCGTGGGGGACGAGGTCCACCTCTTCGCCACGGGCCACGGCTTCCTGCAGCACATGATCCGCATCGTGGCGGGAAGCCTGACCGAGGTCGGGCGGGGACGGAGGCCGGTCGGGTGGATCGGCGAGGTCCTTCACGCAAGAGACCGGAGCTGTGCTGGACGCACGGCTCCGGCCTCGGGACTCACTCTGATGTCGGTGACGTACGGACCCGACGGACGCTAGCTGTCGTCGTCGTCGTCGCCCATGTCGTCGTCATCGTCGTCGTCGTCGTCGAAGAGGTCGTCGACATCGTCCACGTCGTCATCGTCGTCATCCGACGGAGACGGGAGGTCTTCTTCTTCGACCGCCTGCTTCTTGCGGCGCTTGCCGCCCTTCAGCAGGTCACGGGTGCTCTTCACGGGCGCGTTGGCCTGATCTGCACCGCACTCGGGGCAGAGGATCTCCGGGCGGTTCAAGTCGTAGAACTTGGTTCCGCACGTGAAGCAGGTGTATCGCGTGCCCAGCATGGCCTTGTCCATCGCGAGTCTCCTCGAGCGCCGTGCGCGCCCTACGTGGCTGGCGGGAGCGCACGCTTACCTTCGCTGCGCGCCGAGTGCACGCGCATCGCGAAAGTCAGGGAAAGGTCAAGGGGATGGCAGCGAACGCGCCCCCGCCCTTGCGATCGTGCCGCCACCGTCCGCAGCTTCATGTAAGATGTGCCGGTCTGAGAATCGGACCGTGACGGGTCCGCAACGAGGTTGAACCATGCGCCTCCTTCCCTTCACTCCCGCCTCCGCGACCCTGGTGGGTGGCCTCGCCGCCGCAGCGCTGCTCGTCGGCTGCGACGGTACCTCCGGCCCGGGCAACGACTTCGAGCCGTCCGACATCCGGATCGACGAGGCCGGTGCTGGAGACACCACGGTCAACAGCAGCTCCCCGCGGATGTGCCTGTCCGAGAACGGCAACATCTACGTCGTCTGGTACGACGACCGCGAGGGCGGCAACGACATCTGGTTCCAGGCCTCGCTCAACGGCGGCGAGGGCTGGCTGACCCGTCCCACCCAGGTCAACACCGGCACGGGTGCGGCCACAAACCCCGACATCGCCTGCATCGGCAACACGGTCTTCATCGTGTGGGAAGACGCGTCCGACGGTGACATCGAGGCCAAGAACATCTACTTCAGCCGCTCGGACTCCGCCGGATCCAGCTGGCTGGAGGAACCGCTGCGTCTCGATGCCGATCCGCAGGGCAAGTACATGTCGATCACCCCGCGCATGGTCGCCGCCGGCGACGAGGTGCACGTGGTGTGGGCGGACGTCGTCAACGGCGCGTACGACATCTACGCCGCCAGCTCCACCAGCCGCGGCACCTCGTTCGCGGACCCGGTGCGCGTCGACAGCGACCAGCCCGGCTCGGCCTTCTCGGCCTTCCCGACGCTCGCCATCGACGGCAACGGCACGGTCGTCGTCGCCTGGGAGGACTCCCGGAACGAGCTGAACGACATCTACGCCGCCGTCTCCAAGGACTCGGGCGCCAGCTTCTCCGAGGACATGCGTCTGGACGGCGGTGATGA
>CALATR010000484.1 GCA_937891875.1 uncultured Pseudomonadota bacterium
CCCAGCTTCCTGCTCCTCGCCGCGCCGTTCTCGTTCCTCTCGCTGAAAGCGGCGTACCTCCTGTGGTTTGGGCTGGGGGAGGTCGCGCTGGCCGGGCTCGCCACAGCACTCTCCCGCTGGTGGGGCCGGCACGATCCGGCGGTGACCGTGATCGTCGTCGGTGCGCTCGCCGTCACCACCCTGGTGCCCGACAACCTGCTCATGGGTCAGGCCAACCTGCCGGTGCTCGCGCTCGCCGTGGGTGGCCTGGCGCTGGCCGAGGGGCGGGACGGACGGCGCGGCCTGCTCGGCGAGCTCGGCGGTGGCGTGCTCGTCGGTGCGGCCATCGCCCTGAAGCTCTCGCCGGCGCTGCTGGTCGGCTGGTGGATCCTGCGCCTGCGCTGGCGCCCCGCCCTCGCCGCGCTGTCCACCGTGCTCGTCCTGCTGGGCGTGTCCGCGGCGGTCTTCGGACCCGCCCACCTGCTGACGTTCGCGACCTCGGTCCTGCCGACGCTCTCCGACGGCGGCTACAACGGGCTCGGCCTGCCGGTCGCGCTGTTCGGCAACCACAGCATCCCCAACGTGTGGAGCCAGGTCTTCCCGGCGGACGGCCCGCTGCTCTCCCCGACCGCCCGCCTCGCGTCCACCGCGACGGTGCTCGTGCTGGGCGTGGCCCTGCTCGCCACCCTGGGGCCCCCTCGCGACGAGGACGCTGCCCACGCCCAGCTCGCCGGCGTCATGGTCTTCGGCCTGCTGGTCCCCGTGTTCACCTACGAGCACCACGTCATCTGGGCATTCCCGGCGGTGGTGCTCGCGATCCTCGGTGTACTCCGCGGCCGACTGCACCCGTTCTGGGCCGTGCCCGTGGGGCTCGCCGTCGCCTTCTGGGCCGCGGACCTGGCCCTGCTCAAGCGCATCGCCCGCGCGGCAGATCCGCTGACCCGGGGGGGGCTCCAGGAGGGCAAGTTCGTCGCGCTGCTGGTATTGCTCGCCGCCATGGTCGCGCTCGGCGCGGCGCGCTGGCGACGCAGACGGTAGCGTACGGAACCCGCGGAGCCCCATGGCCGATCATCCCCAGACGTTCGACGCAGACCTCGACGTGGACGGGCGGACCTACCCCCTCTACGAGCGCGTCTACCTCCTGCTCGCCGCCACGTTCGCGGTGCTCCTGGTGCTGACCAACATCATCGGCATCAAGCTCTTCTACGCGCCGGCGTACGAGGTCACCTCGACGGTGCTCTTCTTCATTCCGTCGTCCGAAGCAGGGTTTGCGCTGACCACGGGCATCATCACCTACCCGCTGACCTTCCTCATCACCGATCTGGTCAGCGAGATCTACGGCAAGCGCCGCGCCGACTTCATGGTGCTGCTCGGCTTCCTCATGAGCGTGCTCATGCTCGTGATCACCCAGATCGCCATGCGGGTGCCCGCCCACCCGTACTGGGTGCCCGCCGAGGGCCCGTTCTACGACGACGTCGCCGGCTACCAGCACGCCTTCGAGAGCGTCTTCTCCCTCAACGGCTACCTGCTGATGGGCTCGATGCTGGCCTACGCCGCGGCCCAGCTCACCGACAACTGGCTGTACCACTTCTACAAGCGGCTCACCGGCGGCAAGCACCTCTGGCTGCGCAACAACGGCAGCACCATGGTGAGCCAGCTGGTCGACACCGCCATCGTCAACTCGATCCTGTTCTATCTCGGCTTTGGCTGGGACTTCTGGATGGGCGTCGAGGTGATGATGACCATCTACTTCTACAAACTCATCATCGCCGCGTGCGACACCCCCCTGATCTACGCTGGGGTCTGGGTGCTCAAGCGCATCCTGGGGCCGCACGCGGATCGGCCCGAGCCCGCCGGAGGGGACTGACGTGAGGCGACGCGCACTGATCACCGGAGCCGGCAAGCGGGTCGGCAAGGCTGTGGCCCTGCACCTGGCCGAGCGAGGCCTGGACGTGGCCATCCACTACCACCACTCCCGCTCGGCGGCGGAGGGCGTGGCGGCGGCCTGCCGCGAGCGCGGGGTCGAGGCCTGGACGCTCAAGGCCGATCTGTCCGACGCCGACGAGACCCGACGCATGGCGGCCAAGGTGGCGCAGCGCTGGGACACCCTGTCGGTGCTGGTGAACAACGCGTCCATGTTCACGCCCAAGCCCTTCGAGGAGACCTCCCTCGACGATGTGCGCGCGCTGAACAGCCTGCACCTCGAGGCACCCTTCCTGCTCTCGCGGATCCTGCTGCCGCGCCTGCGTGCCGCCGCTCGCGCCGACTCGCTGGAGTCCAGCTTGATCGTGCACATGGTCGACATCGCCGCCGAGCGCCCGTTCCACGGCTACACCGCCTACGCCGTCTCCAAGGCGGCCCTGGCGGCGCTGGTCCGCTCCATGGCCATCGAGCTCGCCCCGGCGGTGCGCACGGTCGGCCTCGCACCGGGACACGTGGCCTGGCCGCCCGACTACGACGCCGCGACCAAGAAGCGCATGCTCTCTCGCATCCCGATGGGTCGCGTGGGCGAGCCGGAGGACGTCGCGCGGACGGTCGGCTTCCTCTACTTCGACGCGCCCTATCTCAACGGTGACGTCATCAAGCTCGATGGCGGCCTGTCCCAGCGCTACTGAAGGATCGGTGTTGGCGGAGGGACTCATGGGCGGGAGGGCACATGCTGTTCTTGCTTGCTGGTCTCGCCGCGGCCGGAGTGCCCGGAGATGACGTGGACGTGTGGGCCGTCAGCGCCGAGATCGGCGCACGTAGCGGGGTCACCGAGCCGCTGACGCTGGGCCTGCGCGGGCGGGTCGACCAGCGAAATGGAGGGTGGGTCGCGGTGGATCTGCGGATCCTCGACGGTGTCGACCACGACATCCGAAGTGCGGTGGAGGGTCTGCTGGACGTGCAGACCAGTCCCCATGCGCGCGCGTCGGCGGAGGTCCAGCTGGCGGGAGGGTGGCAGCACCTCCAGGCGACCCGGATCGGTGGGTTCCGCGCGGACCTCGGCCTGCAGGCCACCTACCGCAACGAGCGCGCCGTCTGGCGCTGGGGGATCGACCAGGCCCAGGTAGACATCACCTCGCCAGAGCACATCGTCTATCTCGGCGTTCAGGGCCGCTTGGGGCGCAAGCTGGCCGGCGACGACGACACCCTGCTGACCGCGCACCTGGGCGGCGGCGTGGACATGCCGTTCACCGCCTGGCACTTCAACAGCAGCTTCGGCGAGAGCACGGACGAGATCCTCGCCAGCATGGGGCTCACCCGCATGACCAGCCTGGTCCGCTCGCGCGCGTGGCTGGCTCCGGACGTGCGCCTGGTCCAGGACCGCGTGTTCTTCGACCTCGCACCGCGGATCACCTGGCTGCTGCCCAGCGCCTCGGGCCGGCGCGCCCAGGTCGCGACGATGAAGGTGGAGCGCGAGTACGCAGGGCGGGTCGCGGTCGGGGTGATGTTCTAGGAGACTGCACGGACGGCACGGACTGCACGAATCCGTTTGCCGGCCTCGGAACTCGGCCTCCCCGGGGGATTCACCCCCGGACCCCCGTGCAGATTCGTGCGCTCCGCCGTTGCGAGGTCGAACCGCGCAAGCTGCGCTTTCGCGGTTCGGCCTCGGTCGCCGTCGGCACGAATCGGGGACAGGGGCGCGGGTGCGCCTTCGGGTGACGTCACCTGGAGCAGCTCCCCATGAAGACGCTTTCCATCGCAGCCGCCATCGCGGTCTTCTCCTTCGTTCGCTGTGGACCGCAGACCAGCACCACGGGCCCCTCGGGCTCGGCGGCGGTGGACGCGGACAGCGACGGGCACTTCGCCAACGTCGACTGCGACGACACCGACCCCAGCGTGCACCCGGGCGCGTCCGACGCGTGCAACTTCATCGACGACGACTGTGACGGGCAGCTCGACGAGGACGCGCCCCCGAAGCTGGTGTGGTCCGACGACGACGGCGACGGCTACGGCGACGCCACCCGCTCCGCCTTCGTCGTGTGTGTCGCGAGCTCGAACCAGGTGGAGAACAACGAGGACTGCGATGACACCGACGCCGCGGTGAACCCGATGGCGAAGGACATCTGCAACTACAAGGACGACGACTGCGACCGCTTCGTCGACGAGGACATCCCGCCGGTGCGGGTGTGGCGGGACGAGGACGAGGACGGCTACGGCGACACCGCGGGCACGCCGTTCAGCGTGTGCGTGCCGGGCGGCAAGAACGTCACCAACAACGACGACTGCGACGACACCGATGCCGCGGTCAACCCGATGGCCAAGGACATCTGC
>CALATR010000485.1 GCA_937891875.1 uncultured Pseudomonadota bacterium
CATGTTCGAGAAGATGGCGTTCTTCCATCTCGATCCCGAGGCTATCGGCGACATCGAGGAGCTCGAGCTGGAGCTCATCGACCACGGGCTGCAGTCGCTCGAGAAGGACACGAACGACGACGACGAGGACGTCATCGTAGTCCGCTGCGACTTCAACGACTTCGGTCAGCTGCAGGCGGGCATCGAGGAGATGGGTCTCGAGGCCAGGTCGTCGGGCGCCGAGTACGTCCCGCAGAACATGGTCACCCTGGGGGACGACGAGGTAGAGGAGGTCCTCTCCCTGGTCGAGCGACTCGAGGACGACGACGACGTGCAGAACGTCTACCACACGCTCGCGTAGGGGGCGGGGCCCGCCCCGGCCTGCTCACTCCCAGCGCCAGCGCTCCCGCCGCGTCACGTCCTTGCGATAGCTGACCTCCCCCGCCCGTGATCGCACCTCGAACCAGCGCTCGCTGACGACCTCCATCGGCCAGGGGGAGTCGGGGGCATCGGCGATCCGGGCCTCGAGCACGCCCTCGCCCACACCTTCGCCGAGCGGGTCGATCCGGGCTTCGGTCCTCAACAACCGCACCCGGCACTGCCGGCGCGGCTCCTGCACGCACGGGCCGTGGGACACGATGCTCCGCCGGATCTGCATCGGCACGGGCTGCCCCAGACCGACCTCTTCGTGCACGTCCTCGATGTCGACCTGGCCGACGCGCTGGACCGCGTCCCAGCCCTCCGAGACCAGCCGCCAGCGATCCCGGGCGGCCGCCTCGAGCACGTCGGGTGCGACCAGTCCGCCGCCCGATCCCTCGACGAGCCCCCGCCACGAGCCGTCCGTCGCGACCCGGAAGCCCGGCGACGCCACCGCCAGCATGCTCGCGAGCTTGTCCCGCTCGGCCGCCGAGGCCTCCCGATCGCGCTGAACCCAGCGCAGCACGGCGACTTGCGGCGCATGCACGACAATCCCGTCCTGTACGGACTCGATCGCGTGCCGGTACACCAGCTCCCGGCGCTCGCGCTTCACGACCAGGCCACCCTGGGTGACGACCTCGTCCACGTCGGCCTCGATGACCAGCACGCCACCCTTGACGGCAGCAGGCGCGGGAGGCAGGCGCGTCAGGCAGCCCGCCAGCAGGACCAGCAGGCTGGCCCGCGCGATCACCCGCGTCGCTCGAAGTCTTCGGGGAAGTGCTTGCGCGCGCTCTGCAGCGGCAGCGCGGCGATCATGCCCAGTCCGCAGATGCTCCCCTCCTCCATCTCCCAGGCGACCGCGTCCATCGTGTCCAGGTGGGCAGGATCCCCGCTCTGCAGGTAGCGACCGAGGCCCTTGCGCAGCAGCTGGGTGCCGAGCCGGCAGGGCGCGCACTGACCGCACGACTCGTCCTCGAAGAAGATCGCCTGCCAGCGGGCCGCCTCCGCGAGATCGACCGTGTCGTCGAGCACGACCACGCCGGCACTGCCGAGCATCGAGCCCGCCTTGCGCAGGTGGCCGAAGTCGAGCGGCAGGGCGCGGAAGCTCATGGGCAGGAAGCCCGAGGAGGCCCCGCCCGGCGAGAAGGCGCGGGGGGTGCCGCGGTAGCCGCCAGCGGCCCGCACGACCTCGTCCAGGGTGGCGCCGAGGGGCAGCTCGTACACGCCGGGTCGCTTCACGTGGCCCGAGACGCAGTACAGCTTGCTGCCAGGCTCGTGCCGGCCGAGGTTCTTGAAGCGCTCGCCGCCGCGCAGGAGGATGTCGGGCACGCAGGCGAGCGTCTCCACGTTGTTCATCAGGGTGGGCTTGCCCCACAGGCCCGCCTGGGTCGGGAACGGCGGCTTGTGCCGGGGCATACCGCGCTTTCCCTCGATCGACTCCAGGAGCGCCGTCTCCTCGCCGCAGATGTAGGCGCCCTGGCCATCGATGAAGTGCCACGCGAAGTCGGCGACATGGGCCCCCGCCTCGGCGATGGCGCGCTCGACGCTGCGGCGCTCTTCGGGGAACTCGCCCCGCACGTACAGGTAGATGTCCTTCGCCCGCACGGTGAAGGCGGCGATGGCGAGGCCCTCGACCAGCAGGTGGGGCCGACGCAGCATCACCTCGCGGTCCTTGAACGTGCCCGGCTCGCCCTCGTCCGCGTTGACGACGACGTAGCGCACGGGATCGTCCTCGTTGGCGACCGCGTTCCACTTGATGTGGGCCGGAAAGCCCGCCCCGCCGCGCCCCTGCAGCCCGCTGGTCTTCAGCTCGGCGATGACCGCGTCGGCACCCAGCTCCCGGGCCTTGGCGAGGGCTTTGTACGATGCGTCGTCCCGACCGCCCAGGTTCATCGGAAGAGACGGATCATCCGGCGTGATCCCGCCCCGCGGCCCCGCTTCCTGCAGCTCCAGATCGCGCCCGATGACCACCGGCGCCCGGTCGCACTGCCCCAGGCAGCTGACCTTCATGCCGTCGAGCTCCATCGCACCGGCGAGCACGCAGGAGAGCCCCTGGCAGACCCGCCGCTCGGCGTCGGGGTGCGACAGCAACTCATAGAAGCGGCCGGCGCCCCACACGTCGGCCTCGGGCACGCCGGTGAGCACGGAGATCCGCTTCACGTTGTCGGGGGTGACCCCGCCGGCCTCGCGCAGGAGGGGCAGGATGCGGTGACGGACGGCGCCATGACGTTGCATGGGTGCAGGATAGCACCGGCATGCGCGGCACTACGCACTCACCCGTCAGCTTGGTGTGGAACGCGACGGCGGAGCCGGGTGCGGGGCTCCAATCCAATCACCAGCCCGCGACCGGGTACACGACCCTGACCCGGGTGTCCGGCGGCAAGGGTTCACCGAACACGATCGCGTTGTCGTCTTTGTCGTAGGCGAACCCGAGCCCCAGGGAGCGCTCCCGTTCCGCCTCTCCAGGTGCCCGGGTGAACACCCGGAGGTCCTTCGCGTCAGGCGGCTCCGAGAGCCCGAACGTGCGCTCGAGCGGGATCGCTTCCGCGGTCACTTCGCGTAGAAACGGCGCCCAGTCCGCCTCGCAGATGGACAGCGCGCGGCCCAACACCTCGCTCACTTCCAGGTAGCCCCGCCCGTCCATCGCCTGCCCGCCCGAGCCGACGCAGCCTCCCATCGGCCCCACGATGCTGTGCTGGGCGAGATGGTCGTACGGTCCTACCTCGGCGTCCAGGAACTCGAGGTAGCGGTGCACGTCGATGGTGCGGGAGTAGTCCGGCTCGTCGCTCACCACGATCACGGCCAGGTCGGCATCTGCCCGCCGAAAGTCGTCGTTCAGCGAGTTCATCGAGCCGAGCGCCAGGTAGACCTGATCCTTGCCTCGCTCGTCGGGAGCCCCGTCGACGCCAGGCTGGACCATCTGCGCCAGCACCGCGACGCCACCGGGCGTGTCCGCGTCTACCCAGGCGTGCCCCTCGACCCGCCGCAGGCGACCGCGGGACTCGGGGAGATCGTAGCTGGTGGTCAGGACCCCCACGCGCACCCCCGGCTCGACCAGCCGGGGCGTCCCCCGGATCGCGGCAGCGAGCCGCTCCTGCTCCTCGAACATGGAGCGGGAGTCGTCGACCACGAAGAGCACGTCCACCATCACCTCGGGCGTGCGGAACACGTCCTCGGCCCACCGGCGCTCGACCGGCAGGTCGAGGGTGTCGCTGTCGACCCCGGCGTCTGGAATCTCCGGCGCGCACCCTGCGAGCCCGGACACCAGCGCCACCGCTCCGCCCCATCCGACAATCCGTCTCACCCTGCCCCCAAGGCGCAAGTCCACGGTAGCATCCCTCGATGCGCCTGCTCCTCCCACTACTCCTGATCTCGTGCGGACGTGACGGCGGCGTCGACTGCGCCGCGGCCGACGACTTCACGCCGTGCGCGCTCGACGAGGCTGCCGACGGCACCGCCATGTGCCTGCTCGGCGCGTGCACCGCGGTGCCGGACTGTGAAGACTGCGCCTCCACCCAGTACGTTCCGGTGCCCGACACCCTGCTCGCCACCTGCTACGACGCGTCCGACGATCCCGAGATCCCCTGCCCTGCCGAGGTCGGCACCGACGCGTGCGCGGACACGCCGTACTGCGGCCAGGACGCCCAGTACGGCTGGGACGCCACCCACGATCGCAGCGAGCGCTTCGACCTGGTCGATCCCGACGGGGAGGCCGTGGTCACCGACACCGTCACCGGGCTGGTGTGGCAGGGGTGCAGCGTGGGTCAGGACCCGGGCTGCGCGGGCGAGGCCTTCCGCGGCACCTGGCACGACGCCCGAGGCGCCTGCGAGCGCAGCACCTGGGGCGGCCACGACGACTGGGTCCTGCCCGACGTCTACGCCCTGCAGTCGATCACCGACTTCTCGACCACCTCCCCGGCCATCGACCTGACCGTGTTCCGCAACGCGCCCCACCTGCACCCCGACGACTCCGAGTCGTGGTGGAAGGAGTGCACCTGGAGCAGCACCGATCGGGCCGACGACGACAGCATCGCCTGGGCGACCATGGTCAACAGCGGCGACGTGCTCCTGGGCTCGGGCATCCCGTTCCACAGCCACGACAAGATCGCGGACGGCTGGGAGGGCTGCTACGCCCGCTGCATGCGCGCGGAGACCCGCCCGACCCACGCTCGTTGGGTCCGGGCCGGCACCGTCGACGAGCCCGTGTGGATCGACACCATGGGCCAGCGCATGTGGCCGGCGTGCTCCGTCGGTCAGGCCGGTCCGGACTGCAGCGGTGAGGCGACCCAGCTGCCCTGGGTCGAGGCGCTGGCCGCCTGTGAGGCGCTGTCCTGGGGTGGCTTCGACGACTGGCGCCTCGCCAACCAGCTCGAGCTGCGCAGCCTGGTCGACGTACGCGTGCGCCAGCCTGCCATCGAGGCCGAGCGCTTCCCCAACACCCCCACCTACGACGGCGTCGACGACCTGCGCGCCCAGTACTGGTCCGCCACCGCGCGCTGGTACCAGACGTTCGCGCTCTATGTCTCCTTCCTGGACGGGGGGAGCCACTTCTACCGCCAGGAGGAGGGACGGCACGTGCGGTGCGTGCGGGGGGACATCCCCAGAAAATCCACATCCGAAGGCGAGACTCCCTGACCCTCACCCGACGCCGAGCGCCTCCAGCACGCACTCGGCGAAGAAGCGCGCCGCCCGGCCCCGGGGACGCCCCGCCCAGCGCACCA
>CALATR010000486.1 GCA_937891875.1 uncultured Pseudomonadota bacterium
CGGCTGGAATCGCTCCTCAAGGACCCCTCTCCACACCAGCCAGCACGACTACACCGGGGGTCAGGACGAGAGGGGTTGCATCCTGCCGCGTGGAAGTCCAACCCCTCACGTCCTGACCCCGTGAGTCCAAGCCCCGCCACTCCCTTCTCTGCGTCCTCTGCGTCCTCCGAGACCTCTGCGTTCCAGCCGGCATCTACCCGTAGCATCCGCAACCCACGCCTCCCGCCACGAGTGCCTCCTGCCGGCCCCTCATCGACGCTCCGAGCCGAGCCCGACCTCCGACCGACCCCCTCTCTCAGTCCCGCCACACCTGCACGTCCGCGTACCAGTCCAGGCCGGCGCTCCCCATGGTCGCCGAGCCCGACAGCGTGCCGTCCAGGCGGTCCATCGTGCGCGGTGCCGTGTACGTGTCTGGCTGGCTCCACGCGCCGAACTTGACCTGCGCGTCGCCCATCGCCTGGGTCGTCGACCAGGCGCCGCCGGTGAACTCCACCGTGGCGGTCTGACCGGCCAGCTTGCCGGCGAACGTGCAGGTGAACGTGCCGGCGATCCGGTCCGTCGCGCCCTTGTCGAACGTCAGCGTGACCGGCTCGGTGCAGCTGTCCTCGTTCACCGCGAAGCCCTTCTCCGTCAGCACCAGCCGCACCGTCCCGGTCCACGTCCCCGACCACCCGTCGTCCGTGTCGGTGTCGGTGTCGGTGTCGGTGTCCGTGTCGGTGTCGGTGTCGGTGTCGGTGTCGGTGTCATCGGTCGCGTCGGTCGACTCGGTCAGGTCGGTCGCCGGACCGTCCGCGCACGCGCCGAGCAGCACGCCGCACGCGACCAGGGCTCGCAGGTTCATGGGGCCTCCTCGCGGTCAGGGTGCCATGCCGTGTGGCCGGTCGCTCTCCCGGTTGCAGCCCCTGCCGCACCGGCTCTGCAGAGCCAGCCGTCACGCGTCTGCCACAATCGAACATGCCTGCACGGTTCGTGGGCCGTATGCTGCGGCAGCCGAACCGTTCCAGGAAGCCAGATGCAGCCGACCGACACCCGCGATCCGGACTACTTCCACAAGGTCGTCGATTGCCAGTGGGCGTGTCCCGCCCACACCAACGTGCCCGAGTACATCCGCCTCATCGCGCAGGGCCGGTACACCGACTCCTACATGCTCAACCGGCACAGCAACGTCTTCCCAGGCGTGCTCGGCCGGACGTGCGACCGCCCGTGCGAGCCGGCGTGCCGCCGGGGTCGGGTCGAGGAGAAGCCGGTTGCAATCTGCCGTCTCAAGCGGGTTGCTGCGGACCTGAAGGACGCGGAGGAGGTCGCCCAGCGCCTGCCCGTGGCCGGGCCGCCCAACGGCAAGCGGATCTGCCTCATCGGTGCGGGCCCCGCCTCGCTCACCGTCGCCAACGACCTGCAGCCCCTCGGGTACGAGGTCGTCATCTACGAGGCCCTGCCCAGGGCCGGCGGCCTGATGCGGATCAACATCCCGTCCTTCCGCCTGCCCGCCGAGGTGCTCGACTCCGAGGTCGACGCCATCCTGAACATGGGCCTGTGCACCATCCACTACTCGCACCGCATCGAGAGCCTGCAGGCGCTGCTCGAGACCGAGGACTTCGACGCGGTCTTCGTCGGCACCGGCGCGCCCAAGGGCAAGGAGCTGAACCTCCCCGGCCGCCAGGAGGCCGACGCCAACGTGCACATCGGCATCGAGTGGCTCGAGTCGGTGCACTTCGAGCACATCGACAGCATCGGCGAGCGGGTGCTGGTCATCGGCGTCGGCAACACGGCGATGGACTGCTGCCGCACCGCCAAGCGCGTCGGCGGCACCGACGTCAAGGTCATGGCGCGCAAGTCCCGGGAGCACTTCAAGGCCTCGCCCTGGGAGCTCGAGGACGCCGAGGAGGAGCGGGTCGAGATCCTCGAGAACCACTCGCCCCAGCGCTACGTCGTCGAGGACGGCAAGCTGGTCGGCATGGTGTTCGACCTCGTCACCTGGGCGCCCGACGACACCGGCCGCCTGCGCTCCACCAAGCACGGCGAGAAGATGATCCCGTGCGACGACGTCATCCTCGCCATCGGCCAGGACAACGCCTTCCCCTGGATCGAGCGCGACATCGGGATTCAGTTCGGCAAGTGGGACATGCCGGTCGTGGACAAGACCACGTTCATGACCACCCGCGAGGGCGTGTTCATGGGCGGCGACGCCGCGTGGGGCCCGCAGAACATCATCTGGGCGGTCGAGCACGGCCACCAGGCAGCCATCTCGATGCACATGTACTGCCAGGGGCTCTCCCTCACCGACGATCGTCCGAAGCGCGCGGTGAAGCTCGAGAGTGCCAAGATGGGCCTGCACGAGTGGAGCTTCCACAACGACTACAACCCGTCCGAGCGCACGAAGATGCACCACGCGGACCTCGAGGCCCGCTTCAAGGCGCTGTCGCTGGAGGTGGAGCTGGGCTTCGACCCGGTCCAGGCCGCGCGCGAGGTGCAGCGCTGCCTCAACTGCGACATGCAGACCGACTTCACCGCGAAGGCCTGCATCGAGTGCGACGCCTGCATCGACATCTGCCCGGTGTCCTGCCTGACCATCACCGAGGACGGCCCCGAGCTGGACCTGCGCCAGCGCCTGACCGCCCCCGCGGAGAACACCGACCAGGCGCTGTTTGCGTCCCAGGCGCTGCCCCAGACCGGGCGCCTGATGATCAAGGACGAGGACATCTGCGTGCACTGCGGCCTGTGCGCCGAGCGGTGCCCGACCGCCGCCTGGGACATGGCGCGCATGGACCTCTTCATCCCCCACGCCGACGCACTGTGAGAGCAGCCCGATGAGTGGTGTCAACGACTTCGCGATCCGCATCGCGACCGTGAACGGAACGGGATCCGCCAGCGCCAACGGCATGCTCATGCAGGCGATCTTCCGCATGGGAATCCCGATCTCCGGCAAGAACGTCTTCCCGTCGAACATCCAGGGCCTGCCCACCTGGTACGAGATCCGGGTCAACGGCGACGGCCACACCGCGCGCACGCCGGTCTTCGACCTGGTCATCGCCATGAACCCGCAGACCTACGAGCGGGACGTCGCCGACGTGCGCCCCGGCGGCTGGCTGCTGCACGACTCCAGCTGGCCGCTGGATCCGCGCCTCGCCCGCGACGACATCCACTTCCTCGGCATCCCGCTCGCCAAGCTGACCTTGCAGCACTTCGAGGGATCGCGGACCCGCATCCTGATGAAGAACATCGCCTACGTCGGCGCGCTCGTGGCCCTGCTGGACCTCGACCGGGACGTGGTCACGACCATGCTCGAGGAGTCCTTCGCCAAGAAGGCGCACCTGCTCGACGCCAACCACAAGGCCATCGCGCTGGGCTACGACTACGCGAAGGCCCACTTCGACGTGCCCCTGCCCATCCGGACGAAGTCGCTTCACAAGACGTCGGGCCACGTCATGATCGACGGGAACACGGCGGCCGCGCTGGGCTGCGTCTACGCGGGCGCGACCGTGGCCGCCTGGTACCCGATCACCCCGTCGACCTCGCTGGTGGACGGCTTCACCAAGTTCTGCAACCGCTTTCGCAAGACGGAAGAAGGGAAGAACAACGCCATCATCCTGCAGGCGGAGGACGAGCTGTCCGCCGCGGGCATCACCATCGGCGCCGCCTGGGCGGGCTGCCGCTCGTTCACCGCGACCAGCGGGGCGGGCATCTCGCTGATGGGCGAGTTCATCGGGCTGGCCTACTACGCCGAGATCCCGGCGGTCTTCTTCGACATCCAGCGCGTCGGACCCTCGACCGGCATGCCGACCCGCACCCAGCA
>CALATR010000487.1 GCA_937891875.1 uncultured Pseudomonadota bacterium
CCCCCATCCATCTTGTCCCGGAAGGTCTCCATGAAGCCCCTCACTCCCCTCCTGGCCCTCGCGCTCCTCGCCGGCTGTGCGTCCCGTGATGCCGACGGCGACGGACGCAGCGCCAGCATCGACTGCGACGACTCGGATCCGCTCGTGTTCCCCGGCGCGATCGAGCACTGCGACGGGATCGACAACGACTGCAGCGGAGTCGCCGACGACAGCTACGCCGCCGAGGCGGTGGTCTTCTTCCTCGACGAGGACGGCGACGGCTACGGCACCACCGCGGCCTCGCAGCTGTCTTGCGCCAACGTCGTTCCGGCGGGCTTCGTCGCCGACGCGTCGGACTGCGATGACGCCGATCGGGACGTGAACCCCGGCGCCGAGGAGCGCTGCAACCTGGTCGACGACAACTGCAACGACATGGTCGACGACAACCCGTCCGATGCGCCCACCTGGTACTCGGACAACGACGAGGACGGCTTCGGCTCGCGCACGCTCGCGCTTCGGGCCTGCGAGGGGCCGGCGGGCTGGATCAAGACCGGCGGCGACTGCAACGACTTCGACTTCCTGGTGAACCCGAACGCGCTCGAGTTCTGCGACGGCTTCGACAACGACTGCGACGACCTCACCGACGAGCCCGACGCCGAGGATCACCGGGTGTGGTTCCTGGACTCCGACGGCGATGGCCATGGCGACGAGAAGTACACGGTGGACGCCTGCTATCGGCCCGACGGCTACTCCCCGTCCGACGACGACTGCCAGGACGACCCGGCCAAGGACGGCGCCCTGCAGACGCCCGGCACCGAGGAGATCTGCGGCGATCGGCTCGACAACAACTGCAACGGCTCGGCGGACCAGTGCTCCTACGAGAGCTGGTCCGCGGCGACCGCGAGCCTGACCACCGAGGGGGCAGGTGGTGGCGGGTATCTGGGCTACGCGGTCGACATCGTCGGTGACTCCGACGGCGACGGCGTCGATGACATCGTCTGGGGCGAGTACTACGGCACCGTCGACACCTGGTCGGGCGCGGGCGTGCTCCAGTATGGCGAGCTCGACGGCGTGCGCACCGAGACCGAGCTGCTCGCGGAGGACATGCCGCGCTGGGGCACGTCCACCGGCTACGACTACCTGGGTCGCACGGTGAACCACCTCGGGGACATCGATCGCGACGGCTACGATGACTTCGGGATCGGCTCGTACGCCTACGACGGCGGCGCCAGCAACGGGGGGGTCGTCTTCATCGTCTACGGGGGCGCCAGCCGCTACGACGGCAATGGCGTGAACGCCGAGACCGAGGAGCTGCCGTCGCTGATCGGCTGGGCGTCGAGCACGGCCGCGGGCTCGTCCATGGCGGCGGCCGGCGACTTCACTGGAGATGGCTACGAGGACCTGCTGATCGGCGGCTACCAGTACACCCACGACGGCAACTTCGGCGCCGGCGCGGTCTGGCTCGTTCCCGGTGCCGCCACCCGCTACGACTTCCACCAGAGCCTCGAGCCCTTCGCCAAGTGGGTCGGCTCCGACACCGACACCTACCTGGGCTACCTCGGGCCGGCGCTCGACTCCGGCGATCTCGACGGGGACACGCTCTCCGACATCACCATCGGCGCAACGGCTACGACTCGTACCGGGGGGCCAGCTACGTCATCTACGGCTCTGGTATCGGGCCCGCCGGCACGCAGGTCATCGACGATGCGGCCGACACCCGGCTGACAGGTGCGGGCAGCAGCAACTACTTCGGCGGCTACACCAGCCAGATCCCCGGCGACCTCAACGACGACGGCTACGACGATCTGCTCGTCGGGCAGCACCAGGCGAACAGCTACGCGGGCGCCTGCTACATCTTCTTCGGCGGTACCTCGGAGATCCGCGGTGGCGTTGGGGAGGACCGGGCGGACGTCACCATCAACGGCTCGGGCAGCAGCACGTACCTGTGTCAGGGGCGGCCGGCGGTCGGCGACTTCGATGGCGATGATCTCGACGAGCTGATCGTCGGGGCGTACCGTCAGACCAGCGGGTCGGGCAGCTACAACGGCGCCAGCTATGTGTTCGAGACCGGGCCCGACTTCGGCGTGGTCGACGTTCTGGACTACGGCGATGCTGCGCACGTCATCGTCGGGCCGAGCGGAAGCAACACCTACTTCGGCTACCAGCAGGTCGCAGGCGACGTGAACGGGGACGGCTACGACGACCTGATCGTCGGCGCCTACGGGGAGAACGGCTCGGACGGAGTCGGCTACGTCTTCTTCGGAAACTCCATCTGAGCGAGCACGCGCTCCCGGCGAGGTTCGCGGGGAGCGCGGTCTGCAGTGGAGCGATCACGTGGGCGGGAGATCCCGCCGGTGCATCCTACTCTTCGCCGAGGAAGGTGAAGGTCACATAGCCGTGGCCGCAGTTGTCGCCGGCCAGGTTCGACTGGTTCGACCCGTTGTTGTACGAGCCGCCGCCGCCGGCCACGTAGCCGCCGTCGCCACCGGAGTAGCCGCCACCACCGCCGCCGCCGCAGCCGCCGTTGCCGCCGCCGCCGGCGCCAAAGCCGCCGTACGCGGGGTCGCTGCTGCCGCCGCCGCCGTTGCCACCGTTGGCCGGGGACTGGCCGCCGCAGGTGCCGCTGCACGAGGAGTCGGTCGCACCGTTGCTGGTCAGGCCGCCGCCCGCGCTGCCCCAGCTGCTGGAGGACGCGATGCCGCCCGCCTTGAGGCCGGTGGTCTTGGCGCTGCAGCCCCAGGAGGACGAGGAGCCGGAGGCCGCGCCGCCGTACTCGCTGGTGCGACCATCACAGCCGTCGCTGCTGGCGCTGGTGCGGGCGCCGCCGCCGCCGCCGGCGACGATGACCGCGTCACCGTTGGTGTCGAGCACCCAGCTGGCGCCGCCGCCGCCGCTCGAGCAGCCGTCGTCCTGTCCGGCCTGACCGACCAGGATGGTCAGCTCGTCGCCGTTGCTGAGCGCGTAGTCACCGCGGATGTACGCGCCGCAGCCGCCACTGGTGCTGACCGACGACCCTTCGGCGCCGACCGCCTCGATGCGCCAGGTGCCCGTCTTCGGCACGATCCACTCCTGAACGCCCGCCGAGCTCAGCGTCACCGAAGAGTCCAGGTCCGTCCCGGAGTATTCGCTGTCGCACTGGGACTGGCTGGGGCCGGTGTGACCGGTCTTGCCGCAGCGGGTGAACTCGAACGGACCCTCGCGGAAGTTCAGCACGGTGGCATCGGCCTCGCCGTCCTCCGTGCCGTCGTTCGGCGTGACCGTGCACTTGTACAGCTCGTCGCTGCCCGACGTGCTCGCCGGCAGCGTGTCGTCCGTGTAGGTCGTGGTCGACAGGGCGGTGAACGCCGAGCCGTCCTTGTCCCAGGTGAACGAGTAGGTGATCGTGTCGCCGTCGATGTCGACGCTGGCGGTGTCGATGGTGCAGACGACCTCGTCGCCGGGAGAGGCGCCGTCGGGGTCCATGACCACCGAGGGCCGGGTCGGCGGGGTGTTCTTGACGGTGAAGACCGCCGAGGAGACGACCTCGCTGTCGTCGGTGCCGTCGTTCGCCGTGACCTCGACCGCGACCGTCTGGCCCTTGTCGAAGTAGGTGTCGCCGTCGATCTCCTGCTCCGTGCTCACCGAGGAGCCGTCGACGAACCACTCGTAGGAGATGGTGACGTCGTCCCGGTCGAGGTCGCGCGCGGTGGCGTTCGCCCGCACCACGGTGTCGGTGAACAGCTCGGTCCGGTTCACGGTGAGGGTGCTGACGACCGGCGGGGTGTTGGCGATGGTGACGGTCGAGCTGGTGACCGACGCGCCGTTGACGAAGCCGTCGTTCGGGATGACCGTGACGTAGACCTTGTCCGCGCGGGTGTAGAAGCGCGGGTCGAGGGTCGGCTCGCTCGAGGCCGGTGCGTCATTGACGTACCATCGGTACTTCAGCTCGACCGGATCGTCGTCGATGTCGATGGTCTCGCCGATGCTGACGGAGAGCGCATCGAGCCGGGTCGCCGGATCGGGCGTGATCGTGACGTCCACCAGGATCGGCGGCGCGTTGGTGATGGTGACCGGCGCGCTCTCGACCGGGGCGCCGGTGGTGGAGCCGTCGGTCGGAGTCAAGCGGCAGGAGACCGAGTCGCCCCGGGTGAGCTCGGCGGCGGAGAACGTCGGGTCGGTGCTGACCACGGA
>CALATR010000488.1 GCA_937891875.1 uncultured Pseudomonadota bacterium
CTCCACCAGGGCGCTGGCGAAGCGGGGGTGGCCCTCGGTCATGAACGCGTCGAGCACAGGGTCCTCGGCGGCCATGCGTCCGAACAGGTGGGCCGCGATCAGGGGCACGTCGCACACCCGCTCCTCGAGCCCGGCCAGGTGCACCCGCTGAAGGAGTCGGGCGGCGAGATCGTGCTTGAGAAGCGAGATGTCGCGGTTGGTTGCCCCGACGACCCGCAGGTCGGAGCGACTCGACCGGCCGCTGCCCAGCCGCTGGTACTCGCCGTCGTCGAGCACACGGAGGAGGTGGGTCTGTGAGCTGGCGGGCAGCTCGGCGATCTCGTCGAGGAACAGCGTGCCGCCGTCCGCCTGACCGACGAGGCCGGGTCGGGCGGGCATGCCGTGGTCCGGGTAGTTCTTGACGTGGCCGAACAGCTCGGCGTCGACGAGTCCGTCCGGGAGCGTCGCGGCGTTGCGGGCGACCCACGGGCCGTCGGCGCGCCGCGAAAGGGCGTGGATCGCCCGGGCGGCGAGCTCCTTGCCCGCGCCGGAGGGTCCGAGCACCAGCACGTGACCGGGCCTGCCGGCGACGAAGGCCAGCCGCTCCCGCAGGGCCCAGGCCGCGGGCGACTCACCGACGATGCCGAAGGCGTCGGCCTGACCGAAGGGGTGGTCGGGGTAGGCGAGCCCGGGGCGCAGCGGGGGGAGGGGATCTTCGCGTCGCTCGACCCGGACCAGGAGCACGCCGGGGATGTGCAGCTGGTGACCCGGCCGGACGACGGCGTCGGAGATGGGCTGGCCGTTGAGCAGGGTCGGGCGGCGCCCCACGGCCTGGACGGACAGCGCGTGCCCGTCCTCCTCGGTGTGGAGCACCCAGTGCACCCTGGACAGCGCGCGATCGGCGAGGGGGCCGCGCCGCTGGGTTCGGCCGGGGCGCATGCGGTGCGGGAGCAGGCGCACGCCGGGATCTCCCGTGCCCCCGCGCCCGCGCCCCACGACGCCGCGGTCGCCGGCGGGGCAGAGCAGCGCCTCACCCACCCGGGACGGATCGGCTCCGTACCACAAGATCACCAGCGACAACCGCCGCTCTCGCGCTGCGAGGGCGGGGTCGGTGTCCGGCAGGAGCGTGGTGGTCGTCTCGTCCATCCGGCAGAGCGTATCTTCTGCGTGTGGGCGCGCCGGACCGGGAACAGAAGCCGGGGGACGTCCTCGGCGCCTATCGGCTCGTCCGACCGCTCGGCAGTGGCGGCTCGGGGAGCGCCTGGCTCGCCGAGGGCGCCGGCGGCGAGGTGTGCGTCAAGGTCCTGGACCGGGCGCTGTCCGGGCGCAGCTCCGAGGTCCGACTGATCGCCGCGCTGGACCACCCCCATGTGGTGCGCCTGCTCGACTGGAGCCCGGGAGATGCGGCGACGCCCCCCTGGCTGGTGATGCCCGCGGCGCGTGGCGGCACCCTGGTCGATCGCCTCGCGCCGGAGCGGCTGCTGGTGTGGACCCGCCAGCTGCTGTCCGCCCTGGCGCATGCCCACGCGCGCCACGTGCTGCACCTGGACCTCAAGCCGGCGAACGTGCTGCTGGCGAGCGCGGATCCGGACAGTCCGGTCTGGCTGGCGGACTTCAGCATCGGGCAGCGCGCCGGCGTCGCTGGAGCTCGCGAGAGTGTCCGGGGAACGCCGGGATATGTGGCTCCCGAGCAGGTGGGGCGCGACAGCCCGGTGGACGCACGGACCGACCTGTTCGGACTCGGCTGCACCCTGGTGCGCCTGATCACCGGGCGCAGCCCACGCGGAGAGGCGTCGACGGATCCGGTGCTGTCCGCGCGCAGCCCGGTGGAGCTGACCGGCATCGACCCGGACTGGCAGGCCTTCCTGGAGCGACTGGTCGCGCTGCACCCGGTCGACCGGTTCCGCAGCGCCCCGCACGCGCTGGCCCACCTCCCGGCCGCCGCGCCGCGCCAGCAGCTCCGGGAGGCGACGGACGATGGCGCCACGCTCGCCACCGGACTCACCCGGCTGGACCAGACCAGGACGATCGCGCTGCCGAGCCGCCCCGGGTCCCCCCGCGCGCCGGTAGCCGCCAGCCCTGCCCGCCCCCGCGCTGGTGCGGCAGGGAGCCACCTCCGCCTGTTCTCGGTGCGCGCCCTGCCCCAGGTCGGACGGGAGGACCTGCGGGCGGACCTGCTGGCTCGGGCGCGGGCGGTGCGGACCCGGCCGGGCTGGGTGGCGCTCGCCGGGGTGGGGGGCGAGGATCCGACCGGCGTCGCGCGCTGGCTGATGGAGTCGGTGCGCGAGGGTGGCCACGCGCTTGCCATCGGCGATCAACCTGGGCTCTCGGGCCTGGGTCTGGCTGGTGTCGTCACGCTGTGCGCAGGAGCGTCCGGCGTCGACGACGAGACCTTCCTCGACCGCATGGCGGTGGAGCTGGGAGGGCGAGCCGCGCGGCGCAGCACCCTGTGGTCGCTCGCCCGCGCGGTCCGGCCGAGCGTGGACGTGCCGATCACCCTGCAGGGACCCGGAGAGGCGATCGCGGCGCTCATCCCCTGGGTCGAGGAGCGGTGCGCGCGGGAGCCGCTGGTGCTGCTCGCCGACGATCCGGAGGAGGCGGCCAGCCTGGAGCGCCGACTCGCCCGGACTCGCCCGAGCCTGCCCGTGCTGACCGTCTTCACCACCCCCACGGCAGCGCTGGGCCTCGATCCCGGTCGGGGCGAGGTCGTCGAGGTGCCGCCGCTCGCGCCCACCGAGTACGCCCGGCTGGTCGCCAGCCTGCTGCCGCTGGAGCCCGGCCTGGCCGAGGCCCTCTACCGCCTCACCGGCGGAGCCACCGGGGTGCTGGTCGAGGTCCTGCGCTGGTGGGTCGACCGGGGGGTGCTGGTCGGCGGACCCGGTGGCCTGCGCCTGGCACGGCAGGGCGATCCCCGGCTCCCCGACGACCTCACCGCCATCCCCCGGGAGCGCCTCTCCCTCGCCCTGCGCGGGCTGCCCGAGGATGCGGTCCAGCAAGCGCTCGCCGTGGCGGTCGCGTGGGGCGACGCCCTCGCAGGGGATCGCTGGCGGAGGGCCCTGCCGGAGGATGTCGCGGAGCTCGGCGAGGTCATCCAGGATCGCCTGACCCACGCGGAGCTGGTGCGCGCGAGCGGCGACGCCCTGGTCTGGGCCTCGCCGACGGTGCGGGAGGCGGCGCGATCGCTGGCGGAGCCCCACCTCTCCGCCGCCAGCACGCGCTGTGCAGAGGTCGCCCGGGCGGAGCGGCTCGGACCGGGGATCCTCGGCGCGCTGCTCTCGGCCGCCGGCGACCACCAGGCGGCGATCGACGCCCTGTGCGACGCGGTCGACGACCCGGGCACCTACTCGACGGTGGTGGAGCAGCTGGCCCTGCTCGACCGGGCCGCCGCGAGCGCCACCCAGCTGGGTCTTCCCGACGAAGATCCGCGTCAGGCGCGGATTCTCCAGCGGCGCGCCCAGCTGCTCATGAAGCGCGGCCATCCCGAGCGGGCCCGGGAGCTGGCCTGGCGGGTGGTCCGCGCCCACCTCGGCGGCACGCTGGAGGCGGGCGCGCTCCGAGTCATCGCGGATGCCCACGCCCGCCTCGGCGATCTCGCCACCGCCAGGGAGCTGCTCGTGCGCGCCTGCGACCTGCCGGGCGTGGAGGTGGAGGCACAGGCCTGGACGGTGTGCACGGCGGTCGGGTTCGCGGTCCGGGACGGCGATGCGGCCTGCGCCGAGGCACTCCTGGAGCGTGCGCGCGCGCTGACGCCGCGGACGGCGCGGGTGCGGGTCGCCCTGGCCGGCGCAGAGGACTCCGTTGCCCGCCACCACGGCGACATCGACGCGCGGCGGATCCACCTGGCCGACGGCCTCGACGCAGGCCGCGCGCTGGGCCATCGCCCGACCCAGGCTTCCTACCTGGTCAACCTGGGAGACCTGGAGCGCATGGCGGGTGACCTCGACGCCGCGGAGCGACGGCTCACCGAGGCGCGGGACCTCCTCGACGCGTGTGGGATGGACATCAACGCGGCGCTGGCAGACGTGAACCTGGGTCAGGTCGCGCTCCAGCGGGACGACGGTGCCGCGGCGCTCGCCCACCTGGCTCGGGCGGGGGATCGCCTGGAGGTGATGGGGGCGGGTCACTACCTGGCGTTCGTCCAGCTTCTTCGTGCAGAGGCGCTGCAGCTGGTCGGGGATGGGGCCGCGTGGCGGGGCGCGCTGGTGGACGCCCTGGAGGGCCTGCGGCGCTATCGCCTCGTCGACCCGGACCTGCTCCAGAGCCTGGAGCGCCAGCGGGACCGCGCGCACGACGTGCCCGAGGCGCTCCACGCCGCGATCGCGACCCAGGGCAATCCGCTGCGCTGACGGCCCGCTGCCGGCGTGCCACACTGGCCTGCAGGAGGAACCATGCGCACCCTGCCCATTGGCCTGTTGATCGCCCTCGCCGCCTGCAATCCCCTTCCCGAGGGCAACGGGCTGACCCTGTCGCCCGAGGCTCCGCTCACCGACGATGACCTCACCGCCTACATCGAGGGCGACCTCGGCGATGCGGACAAGGTCACCTGGACCTACACCTGGTCGATGAACGGCACCGTCGTGGACGACCTGACCGGCGACACCGTGCCCGCCGCGCGCACGTCCAAGGGAGAGACCTGGGAGGTCTCGGTCCAGGCGGTGGCGGGCAAGAAGGAGACCGTGCCGCTGACGGCGTCGGTGTCCATCGGCAACACCCCGCCGGTCGGAGAGAGCGTGTCCATCTCGCCGACCGAGCCGACCACGCTCTCGTCGCTGACCGCCACGGCGACGGGCTCGGACGCGGACGGCGACACCCTGGGCTGGGTCTACCGCTGGGAGGTCAACGGCACCGGCGTGAGCGGGGTCACCGAGGACACCTTGACCCCGGACC
>CALATR010000489.1 GCA_937891875.1 uncultured Pseudomonadota bacterium
CGCCCACGTGCTCGACCTGGGGTGCGGCACCGGCGCCCTGCTCCGCGCGCTGGAGGATCGCGACGTGAGCGGGGTGGGGGCCGACGTGTCCGGCGCCATGCTCGACCGCGCCCGGCAGCACCGGCCCGACGGCACGTTCGTGCAGCTCGACGGACCGACCCTCCCTTTCGAAAATGACAGCTTCGACGCCGTGATCTCGCTGTTGTCCTGGCGCTACCTCGACTGGGATCCGGTGCTGCTCGAGATCGCGCGGGTGCTGAAGCCGGGTGGGCACCTCCTGCTGGTCGACATGGTGGCGAAGCCGGCCGCGCTGGCGGACCTCCCGCGGGTGCTGCAGGACAAGGCGTCCGCCTGGCGCACCGAGCGGCGCTACCCCGGCTACCGGGAAGCGCGGGCACGCCTGGTCGCCGATCCGGCCTGGGCCGAGATGCTCCGCTACAACCCCATCCGCGCCGAGCACGAGTACCGCTGGTTCCTGGAGTCGCGCTTCCCGGGCCGCACGGTACAGACGCTGGATGTGGGGCGGCACAGCCGGATCCTGGCCTTCGACTCGGGCCCGGTGACCGCGACCTGGTTCCCGCCGCAGAGCTACCCGTGATCGGCGTCGTCGACTGGGGGATCGGCGGCATGTGGGCGCTCGGACGCCTGCTGTCGCGGGAGCCACGGGTGGACGTCGTGTACGTGAGCGACCAGGGGAACACGCCGTACGGCCTGCAGTCGCGGCGCGAGCTGGGTCGCAGCGTCGGACGCCTGGTGGCTCGGGCGCGGCAAGCAGGGGCGACCGAGGTGCTGGTCGCCTGTCACTCCGCCTCGACCGTGCTCGCGGATCTGCCTGACGATGCCGGTCTGCACGGCGTGATCGCGCCCAGCTCGGTGCCTGCGGACGCGCGGCGGGTGCTGGTGCTGGGCGGGGCGCGCACGGTCCGATCGGGGCGGTGGCGGCGGGCGCTCGGCGATCGCGAGGTCGTGCAGCGGATCGCCCAGCCCCTGTCGGCGGCGGTGGAGGCCGGAGAGGCGGACGCGCCCGCCACCCGGGAGCTCGTCCGGCGGATCCTGGCGCCGGTCGGCGAGGTGGACGCGATCGTGCTGGCCTGCACTCACTATGCCGCGCTGATGAGGGTCATCGCGGAGCTGCGTCCGGGGATTCGGGTCGTCGATCCGGCGGCTGCGGTGGCGGCGGAACTGGGGCTCCCGCCAGGCACGGGGCGGCGGGTCGCCTGGACCACCGGGGACCCGGGTGCCATCGGTCGCGTGCTGGTGCGTACGCATCCGGAGCTGGCGAACGAACTTCGCTTTCAGGAGGTGCGCTGATGGGCTGGGTGTTCCCGAACGCGCAGCGGGTCCTCGGCGGGCTGGGCACCCTGGCCCTGATCCTGCCGATGCTGACGGTGAGCCCGTGCAACAGCAGTCGCTCGGTCACCTTGACCGGGTTCCAGGTCTACACCCGCGACGGGCTCTGGCCGGTCCTCGCCCTGGAGCTCGCGGTGCTGGTCGCCGTGCTCGCCGTGCCCATGCGTCAGCGCGGCGCTCCGCTCGGGCAGCTCTCCCACGCGGCCCTCTTCGCCGCACCCATCGCCGCCATCGTGTCCTACAGCCTCGTCGTGCCCTTCGTCGGGTTCATGTTCCAGTCGCCCACGCCGGAGATCGGCGCCTTCCTGCACGGCGGACTGTGGACCGTCCTGTACGTGATCCTCGGCCTGACCGCGATGTTCAAGCTCCGCGCCCTGTTCGAGCACCGGCCGGGCTGGTGGGGGCTGGTGCTCGGCGGGAGCGTCTTCGTCGCGCAGATCGCCCTGGCCACCCGGGCGATGGCCAAGGAAGCGGACATCAGCACGGCGATCGGGCTCGGCGTGCTCATGACGCCCGCGTCGGTGCCGCTCGCGGTGGCCGCGGTGGCGTCCGCGGCACTCATGAGGGAGAAGCTGCCTTCCGGCAAGGTGCAGCACGGGGTCGCCATCGCGCTGGTCGTGCTGTGGATCGGCTTCTGCAGCTACATCATATTTACCGCCTAGCCCAGGCCGCCGACCTCGCTCATGGCCCGGGCGCGGAGCTTCTCCTGGTCCAGCTCGGCCTGCAGCGCCTCGACCTCGGCCCCCAGATCGTCGACGTCCACCTCCAGCTCGGCGGCGAGCCTGGCGGGGCCGTCGCCGTGGCTCGCGGCGCCGGTGAGCTTGCGGCTCTGACCTCGGAGGTGCTCCAGCTCGGCGCGCTTGCGCAGCTCGTCCAGCTGGGTGCGCATGGCCTCGTGGCGGGCGGCCACGTCCTCGGCCACGCTGGCGATGCGGCCGAGCAGGGAGCGCTCGCGGCGCAGGGCGTCGTCGATGTGTGCGATGTGGGCGTCGGGGCCGCGCTCGCCGAGGTCGCGGCGGATCTGGACCTGGCGCTCGCGCAGGTCGGCCAGGGCGCGGATGCGGCGGTCGCCCTCGCTGTGCTCCTCGGTCAGCCGGCGAGCCCAGGACTCGAGACGAGAGAGAGAAGGGACGTTTTCGACGAGGCGATCGCCGACGAGCACGACGAAGGGCTGGGCGCGCAGGGCTTCGAGGGCGGCGCGCTTGCGGGCCTCGGGGCTGCCGGGCACGGGGGTGCCGAAGATCCGGGGCCAGAGCCAGTCGAGGCCCGACGACAGGGCGACCCCGCCCATCGCGCCTCCGAAGAGCAGGGCCGGGATGAAGAAGGGCACGAGGTCCATGAAGGAGGCGCCGCGGGAGAAGCCGATGCCGAGGACGATCCCGATCGCGAGCACGCAGGTGGCGGCGATGGTCGGCACGAACGTCTGGTCGTTGGAGGCGCGCAGCAGCTTCTTCAGGCTCGGCGGCGCCTCGTCCTCGGGGAGGTCGTGCAGGCCCGACCAGGTGAGGTACTTCGTCCACTCGGTCGAGCCGCACTTCAGGGCCTCGAGCCCGTCGTGGTCGACCCAGGCGCGGTGGTCCTCGCCACTGGGCCGGCGGCCGAACGCGAGCGCGTGGCGACGCATGACGTCGTCGTGGTGCTTGCGCATCTGCTCGATGATGTCGTCGGCCAAGGCACCTCCGGGCGCAGGATACGCCGGAGGGCGGCCTCAGCGGGCCCGGTAGCCGCCCTCGCCCCACTGCAGCACGACGTCGACGGGCTTGTGGTCGCGCTTGACCTGCGTGATCAGGTCGCGCAGGCCGCCGTGGGTCTCGGAGCCGAGCTGGACGCCGGTCCACTGGGGGATGTCGGCGACCATGCGCGCGCCGCCCTCGCAGGCGAGGAACACCTGGGTCGTGCAGCCGCCGGTGCCGCAGCTGTCGGCGAGCTCGATGACGTGGTCGTCAGCGCCGTCGTCGTTCAGGTCCGCGGTCAGCAGGACCGAGCCCAGCGCCTTGGGGTCGAACGGCTTGCATGCGGCGTTTGAAGGCGGGTCTTCAGTGCTCGCGCTCGCGGCGGACTCGGTCGCCTGGACCGGAGCCTCGACCTCGCTGGGGGTCTCGACCTCGGCGGGGGCGTTGACCTCGGCGGGGGGCTCGACGTCTGCGGGGGCAGGGGTCGAGCTCGGCGAGGACAGGTTGCAGGCTGCGAGGGCGAGGAGGGGCAAGAGACGCAACGGAAGCTCCTTGTGTGGTGGGTTCAACGAGGGGGCGGGCGCCCAACCCTCCCGGGGGACGCGAGATTCCGCCACGGGACCTACTGCGGGCCGCCGACCGCCTCGCGCAGCAGCTGGCCGAGCTCGGTGTGGTGGTGCAGGCCGCCAAACGCGGTGGCACCGGGGCCAAACGCGAAGACCGGGACCGGGGTGTGGGTGTGGGTGCCGGTCGCCCAGACGACGCTCTGGGAGGTGCCCAGCTCGCGCGCGATCACCGCGGTACGGGAGCCCGGGTAGTAGAAGGCACCATCGTCGTGGAGGATCGGCGCGTCGGCGTGGTCCTCGTCCCAAGGGTCGGGGGCGGTGGCGAGCACGCGGCCCGCGGCCTCCACCGACAGGTCGAAGGCGCTGATGTCGCTGACCATCCTGGACAGGGTCGCGGCGGTCTGCTGGTCGTCGGGGAGCTTGTCGAAGGCGTACAGCACGTCCTCGAGGGCGGACTCCTGGGCGGCGAGGCCGTCGAGGGTCTGCAGCGGGCCGAAGTTCCAGTTCGGAGCGTAGCTCTCGCCCGCGAAGGCCGAGCCGGCGATCTCCCGCGGGGCGGGCACGTCGTGGCGGTTGTAGGACAGGCCGAAGCCGCCGGTCTCGTGGTCGGCGGTGACCACGACCAGGGTGTCGCCGCGGGCCTCGGCCCAGTCGAGCACGCCGGTGAGCATCTCGTCGGCGCGGCGCATCTCGGCCATGAGCCAGCCCGCGTCGTTGGCGTGGCAGGCCCAGTCGATCTGGCCGGACTCGATCATGACGAAGAAGCCGTCCTCGTCCGCGGCGAGGCGGTCGAGCGCCACCATCGCCATGTCGCGCAGGGTGGGCTCGGTGCGGTCGGCGGCGTCGCGGGTGGCGCGCTCCTCGATGGCGTCCATCATGCCGGACTTCGAGAACAGGCCCAGGAGCTTGCCTTGTCCGGCGGACGCGAGGGCGGTGCGGTCGCGGACCACGACGTAGCCCTGGTCGGCCGCCTCCTTCAGCAGGTCGCGGTCGTCCTTGCGCTTGGAGCCGGACGCGTCCTGGGGCACGAAGTGACGCCAGCCGCCGGAGAGCATCACGTCCACGCCGGTCGCGAGCATCTGCTCGGCGATCGCGTTCTCCTTGCCGCGGTGGGAGACGTGGGCGGCGAAGGCGGCGGGGGTCGCGTGGGTGAGGCGGGTGTCGCTGACGAGGCCGGTCGCCTTGCCCTGGGACTTCGCCAGCTCGAGCACGGTCTGCTGGGGCTCGCCCTTGGCGTCGATGCCGATGGTCTCGCTGAGGGCGGGCAGGCCGATGGCCAGCTGGGTCGCGGAGCAGGCGCTGTCCACCACCAGGCTGTCCGCAGGATAGTGGAGCGAGAACCCGGTCTCTCCTTCTTCGGCCATCCGGGCGAACGCGGTCGGTCCGGCGTAGGGCGAGCTGGGGGCGCGGCGCGCGTACAGCTCGAGCAGGCCGACCTGCTGGGGGCCCATGCCGTCGCCGATGACGAGGATCACGTTCTTCGGGCGTGGCGCGGGCGCCTCCGCCATCGGGGTCGGCGGGGCGAGCGGGCGCGGGGTGCACGCGGCGAGGGCACAGACGGTGAGGAGGAGGGCGGGGCTGCGCATGGGGACTCCCGGGAGGCGGCCCTCCTAGCAGATTCGGGCTACCCGCGGGGCATGCGCAGGGACCTCTCCGTAGACGAGTACGTGACAGGTGTGTTGGCGGGCGATCGTGCCGTGCTGGGGCGGGCCGTCACCCTGGTGGAGTCGGTCCGGCCAGACCACCGGGACAAGGCCCGCGAGCTGCTGCGGAGGCTCCTGCCCCACACCGGCTCGGCGCGGCGGGTCGGTGTCTCCGGCGTGCCCGGGGTCGGCAAGAGCACCTTCCTGGAGGCGCTCGGCACGCGGCTGCTGGAGCGCGGCCACCGGGTCGCCGTGCTCGCCGTAGACCCCACCAGCGGGGTGTCGGGCGGCTCGATCCTGGGCGACAAGACCCGCATGGCGCGGCTCGCCGCCGATCGCCGGGCGTTCATCCGGCCCTCGCCCAGCGGAGGGGCGCTGGGCGGGGTGACCCGCACCACCCGCGAGTCGATGATCGTGTGCGAGGCGGCGGGCTTCGACGTGATCTTCGTCGAGACGGTCGGCGTGGGTCAGTCCGAGACCGAGGTCGCGGCGATGGTCGACACCTACCTGGTGCTGATGCTCGCGGGCGCAGGCGATGACCTGCAGGGGATCAAGCGTGGGATCCTGGAGCTGGCCGACGTGCTGGCCGTGCAGAAGGCGGACGGCGACAACCTGCCCCGGGCGAAGCGGGCCCGGCGGGAGCTGGAGGGAGCGCTGTCCCTGCTGCGCCCCCACGACCCGGTGTGGACGCCCCCGGTGCTGACCTGCAGCGCCCTGCAGGGCGACGGCCTCGACGAGGTCTGGCAGGCGATCCTCGACCATCGCCAGGCGCTCGAGGATGCCGGAGCGCTGCTCGCTCGCCGGGCGGATCAGCAGCTGCGCTGGATGTGGCAGCTGGTAGAAGATGAGGTCCTGCGCCAGGTCCGAGCCGATGCTGCAGTGAGGGGGCTCGCGCCGGAGCTGGAGGCGGCCGTCCGCGCGGGCACCCGCACCCCGGGGGAGGCGGCGGAGGCGCTGCTCTCGGCGTGGAGCCAGGGACAACGCGGCTAGCAGCTTGCGAGGGAGCGACCGGGCGCTACCAGACCGACGGCACGGGCGTCCGGAGGCACCATGCGCGGCGCGACCATCCTCTTCCCCCTCGTCCTGCTGGCGGCCTGCGCCGGCGGCGGCAACGGCACGCCCCAGTGTGGCAGCACCCAGGGCTTCGTCTCTGGCGCGGTCAGCGGTGGGGTGGCCCCGGTGAAGGTCGTCGCGATGGAGGACGGGGCGCTCGCCGCGGAGGCGACCGTCGAGAGCGACGGCACCTACGAGCTGAACCTCGACAGCACCGACGAGGGGCTCGACTTCACGCTGCACGCGGAGGACGCTGGTGGCTGCGCCGCGGCCGAGGTCGTGCTGACCGTGAAGTCCTGCGAGGAGTACGAGCGCGACTTCTCGGTGCCCGACTGTCAGTGAGCTGGTGAGCGACCCCCGGTACGACCGCATCGCCGAGCGGGTGCACCCGGGCGCGACCGTCGAGGCGTGCCGGGAGCTGACCGGCGGGGGCTCGGCGACCATCGAGGCGCTCGATCTCAGGCTTCCCGACGGGACCCTGCGCCGGGTCGTGGTGCGCCAGCAGGGCACGCCCGCGGCGGGCGACCGACCGGTGCACAGCCGGGAGGAGTTCGCGATCCTCACCGCGCTGTACTCTGCCGGTCTTGCCGTTCCCGAGCCGATCTTCGTCGATGAGTCCCTCGAGGTGCTGCCGGTCCCGTACGTCGTGATGGCGTTCGTCGAGGGCGTCGTGCACCCCGACCCCGGCGTCGTGCCCGGCGCGGTCGAGCACATGGCGGAGGTGCTCGCGGGCCTGCACCGGATCCCCGTCCCCGCGGGGCTCGCGCTGTCGGAGCGCGTCGATGCCGCCAGCGAGGCGCTCGTCTACCTGCCCGAGGACGACGCCCAGCTGCGTGAGGCCGTCGCTGCGATCGCGCCCCGCACCGAGCGCTGCCTCGTGCACGGCGACTTCTGGACCCACAACCTGCTGTGGCGGGACGGGCGCATCGTCGCGGTGCTCGACTGGGAGGACGCCGCCATCGGCGACCCGCTGTCCGACGTCGCCGGCGCTCGCCTGGAGCTGCTCTGGCACGCCGGCGCCGACGCCATGGAGCGCTTCACTGACGCCTACGTCGCCGCGTCCGGACGCTCGCTCGTCGGCATGGCCGTCTGGGAGCTCATCGCCGGCCACGCGTCCCAGCGCTTCATGGGCGGCTGGGGCCTGGAGCCCGCGTTCGAGGCGCAGTGTCGGGAGCGGGCCCAGTGGTTCGCGGGGTTGGCGCGGGGGCGGCTCCTCCCCCGGTCCTGACCCGGTCCCGCTCCCATCCCCCGTGGCATGTTGCACGGTGTGACGAACCCCGGGATGGGGTTCGCACCGACACTTCCGGCTTGCTACCATGCCGGCGTTCCCGCGAGCAGGACGTCCCTGTGGTTGGGGAAGGGAGGTCCCGTGAAGTTCCGGCTCATCATCGTCGCCGTCGTTGCGGTCATCGGCGGCACGTTCGCGGCCGTGTCCACCGCCTACACCTGGATGTTCGGCGAGGGCGAGATCCACGTCGTCGCCGGCGAGAACAGCGCCACCGTGCTCATGGACGGCCAGCCGCTGGGCGAGGTCTCGGCGCTGACGACGGCCCGCTTCCACGTGGCCCAGGGCGGCCACGAGCTGACCATCACCGACGATGAGACGGGCGAGGCACAGACGCTGTCGGTCAGCGTCGGTGGCTGGACCGAGGTCATCGTGACCACCCCCGGCCAGTGCATGGCCGATCTGGACGTCACCGACGGCATCTACAACAGCAGCGAGGCCGAGTGGCGGCTCAAGGGCTGGCACGGCCCGGGCGAGATCGCCAGCATGCCGTCCAACGGTGGCACCAGCTTCCAGGACCTCCCCGAGGAGATCGACCAGTACGCCCGCGCGCGCCTGCTGGTGGCGGTGCCCTGCTCCATGGAGGGCGAGTCCGAGGCGATCAATGAGCTCGCCGCCCTGCGCATGGTCCTCGAGACCAGCGGCACCGAAGAGTAGTCAGCCCGCGCTCGGGTCGGTCCACGGACCAGAGCCTGGATCGGTCCAAGGACCGAGGTGGCGCAGGTGTTCGCGGCGCCACCGCTCGGCCTCGTCGGGCTGACCCAGCATCCGGTAGAGCGTCGGCAGCCAGGCCATGGCCGTGGGCTCGGGTTCGTCCCGGACCGCGGCCAGCATCGCGTCGACCGCCTCGGTGAGCAGCCCCGCCTTCGCGAGCGCCGTGCCCAGCAGGGCATGGGTCTCGGGAAGTCGAGGATCATCGCGGGACATTCCGCGGGTGGCTGCGCCCAGGTGACCCAGCGCGGCGTTGAGGTCGCCGGCTTGGAGGGCGCTCCGGCCGGTGGTGAGGGCGCCTTCCACGTCGACCGTGGGCGCCGGCGGGCCGAGGGGGCGCTCGGCGCTGGATGCGGTGTGGTCGAGGATCCGCTCGCCGCGGCGGCGCACCTGTAGGGACCAGCGCCACTGGGGCGGCAGGTCGGGGTGGGGCTCGACGCCGATCTCGACGTGCACGTGGTCGCCCGGCGCGAGCGGGGTGGGCGGCACCGGCCAGGCGATCTGGTTCCAGTGGGTCGGGTGCCCGGGTGCGGTCGACAGGGTCACCCCCGGGGCGAGGTGGGCGTCGAACCAGCCCAGCAGGCCAAAGACCGCTGTGGCCTGGGTGATCAGCACGTCGGCCTGCATGGTGGGCACGGTGAGGTCGCCGGGGGTCAGGACGTGAACCCGGGCGCCGGGCGCGCACAGGCTGCCGGGTCGCACCTGCAGCGTGATGGGCTGGTTGCGGGCGGTCGGCAGGGCCGGGGTGAGGTCCAGGCCGCGCAGGGGGATCGACCAGCGCGTCAGGGTCGGGATCGGCTGGGCCAGCAGGCCGACGTGGAGGTCCACACGCTCGGGGCAGAAGCGGGCGTCGGGGCGGGCCCAGCGCCGGGCGGCGGCGACCGCGTCCAGCATCTCGTCGTCGACGACGAAGCGACCCAGCCAGTCGCCGACCACGAGGTCGACGGGCTCGACCGGGGGGAGGTCGACCAGATCCGCCTGGTGCACGGTGATGCGGTCGGCCATGCCGTTGGCCTCGACCAGCGCCCGGGCCACGTCGGCGACGGCGCCGGACTCGACCGCGTGCACCCGGGCCGCGCCGTGCCGAACGGCGAGCATGGAGAGAATGCCGGTTCCAGCGCCCACATCGAGCACGACGTCCCCGGGGCGCACCAGAGCGGCGAGCGCGCGGTCGTAGGCGTGTACCCGCACTGGATCGGCGAGCAGGCCGCCGTGGTAGCCGATCGCGACGTGGTGACCGCGCATGCTCACGCGCCCGCGTGCATCGCGACGTCCTCGAGCACCGGTCGCACGTCGGCCAGCAGGCGGCGGGCGGTCGCGTGGCGGGTCAGGCGCACCCAGGTCGCCAGGCGTGGGCCGAGCGCCCGCGCCGTGACTGGGGTGCCGTCCGACGCGGCCGCGGCGGCAGCCAGGCGCACCCCGACCACCATGGTGCCGAGCCAGCCCGGAAGTCCGCCCAGATCCTGGAACGTGCGCCCGTGGAGCTGGTGGCGCAGGACCAGGCTCACGTAGTCGAGCGCGCTCGCGTCGAGCTCGAGCGGGGTGCGGGCATCCCCCGGTCCGCGCGGCAGGGCGCCCTCCGCCTCCGCGAGCAGGCCGTCCACCGCGGCGAGGTAGCCCATCATTCCGCGAGTCTCGGGATCATCGCCGGGCGGGTTCGCGAGCGCCGGGCCCAGCACCTGACGCAGCCGGCCGTGTACGTGGGCGACCGCGGCGGGCGTCCGGCCCTCCTGAGCCTGCGGACGGGTGCGTCCGATGAGCTTGAACAGCGCGTCGATCACGTCGTGCACGGTCTGCTCGATGGGTTGGGGCCGTCCCAGGATCGGCGTGATGGTCGCCTCGACGGTGGGCCAGCTGTCCCGTCCCAGGCCCAGGCCCGGCAGCACGACCACCGGGTCCATCGTGAAGCGGCCCGCCGGGTGGATGCGGCGCAGGGCGACGATCGCCTCGGCCTGCGCGTCGATCGGGGTACCGTCGGCGAAGGACTCGGCCCAGCCGCCGCAGTCCGCCCGGACGAACACCCTCGGGCTCTGCAGATCGCCTGCCTCTTCGACCAGCGCGAAGGGGTACTCCCGGCAGAAGGCGGGCTTGGCGGCGGCTCCCCAGCGGGCGTGCACGGCGCACAGGCC
>CALATR010000490.1 GCA_937891875.1 uncultured Pseudomonadota bacterium
CGGCCACTCCGGCTGGCCCTGCTTCAACTACGGCGTTGCCCTGACCTGCGGCTTCCTCGGGGAGCCTGACGTCAAGCACGCCAGGAACGTGCTCCAGCGTGGCTGCCGCCTGGGCGATGGCCGGGCGTGTGACCTGTTCTCCCAGCTGGACACCATGGCCCCCACCCTGCCCACCTGCGACCTCATCGGTCCCGATCCCGACGTCCCGGTGAAGCTGGAGCTCCACGTCGAGCCCATTCCCGAGGGCCCGATCCCGGACACGGTCAAGCCGTTCGCGCGCAAGCTGATGCCGTAGGGACCATCACAAACCAGCCGTCTGGGTTGGGCTGACGTACACGGCGGGCCTGGCCGCCCTCCGTCCGCTGGTAGCGCCGCCCCCTACGCCCACTTCTCCTCGGACTCGTACACCAGGATCGGGTCCTGCTTGCGCTCGACGACCTCCTCCGAGATGACGCACTCCTTGACGTTGTCCCGGGAGGGCAGCTCGTACATGACGTCGAGCATGATCTCCTCCAGGATGGCGCGGAGGCCGCGGGCGCCGGTCTTGCGCTCGAGTGCGGCCTTGGCGACCAGACGCAGCGCGCCCTCGGTGAAGTTGAGCTTCACGCTCTCCATCTCGAAGAGCTTCTGGTACTGCTTCACCAGCGCGTTCCGCGGCTTGGTGAGGATCGCCATCAGCGTGTCTTCGTCGAGGTCGTCCAGGGTGGCGACCACGGGGACGCGACCGATGAACTCGGGGATGAGGCCGAACCGCATCAGGTCCTCGGCCTCCACCATCGACATCAGCTCGCTCTTCGTGTAGTCCTTGCGCTTGCCTCCGCCCTGACCAAAGCCGAGGGTCTGCTTTCCAAGCCGGTTCTCGACCACCTTGTCCAGTCCGACGAACGCGCCGCCGCAGATGAACAGGATGTTGGTGGTGTCGATCTGCAGGAACTCCTGCTGCGGGTGCTTGCGCCCGCCCTTGGGCGGCACGTTGGCCACCGTGCCCTCGATGATCTTGAGCAGGGCCTGCTGCACGCCCTCGCCCGAGACGTCGCGGGTGATGCTGGGGTTCTCGGACTTGCGGCTGATCTTGTCGATCTCGTCGACGTAGATGATGCCCTTGCAGGTCCGATCGACGTTGTACTCGGCCGCCTGGAACAGCGAGAGCACGATGTTCTCGACGTCCTCGCCCACGTAGCCGGCCTCGGTGAGGCTGGTGGCGTCAGCGATGGTGAACGGCACGTTGAGGAACTTCGCCAGCGTCTGCGCGAGCAGGGTCTTGCCGGAGCCCGACGGCCCGATCAGCAGGATGTTGCTCTTCTGCAGCTCGACGTCGTCGTGGCCGGATCGGCTGTCGATGCGCTTGTAGTGGTTGTGCACCGCGACCGAGAGGACCTTCTTGGCCCGCTCCTGACCGATCACGTACTGGTCGAGGAAGTCGAAGATCTCACGCGGCTTCGGTACGAGCCCGCGGGTCGCGTAGAACTCCTCGCGCTCGTACTCCTCGGTGATGATGTCGTTGCACAGCTCCACGCACTCGTCGCAGATGTAGACCGAGGGTCCGGCGATGAGCTTGCGGACCTCCTTCTGCGACTTGCCGCAGAACGAGCAGCAGAGGTCCTTGCCTTCGGTTCCCTTGCGCCGCAAGCGGCCTCCTTCGGGTGACGAGCTGTGGGGGGCCGCCGCCCTGGACGGCGGCGCTCCATGGACCGTAGCCGGCTCCAGCGCCGGCCACCGACCTAGCTATCGGCGCCGATGACCTCGTCGATGAGGCCGTACTCCTTCGCCTGGTCGGGAGTCATGATGTTGTCGCGGTCCGTGTCGTTCTTGATGGTCTCGACGCTCTGGCCGGTGTGCTTGGCCATGATCTCGTTGAGCATCTGCTTCATGCGCAGGACCTCGCGGGCCTGGATCTCGATGTCCGAGGCCTGACCACGCGCGCCACCGAGGGGCTGGTGGATGAGGACGCGGCTGTGAGCCAGGGCGCGGCGCTTGCCAGGCTCGCCGGCGGCCAGGAGCACGGCGCCCATGGACGCGGCCTGACCGACGCAGATGGTGCTCACCGGCGCGCGAACGTGCTGCATGGTGTCGTAGATCGCGAGCCCATCGGTGATCGAGCCACCGGGGCTGTTGATGTACATGAAGATGTCCTTCTCCGGATCCTGGGACTCCAGGTACAGGAGCTGGCCGACGAGGTTGTTGGCCACGTGGCTGTTGACCTCGGTGCCGAGGTAGATGATCCGGTCGGCCAGCAGGCGGGACCACAGATCCCACCCCTGGGCGCCGCGATGGGACTCCTCGATGATTCGGACCGGGTACGACATGTAGTAGGGGTCGACGGGCATGTTGCGGTCTCCGGATGTGAAGCTGCTGTTCCGCACTGGGTCGGGGTTAACGTACGCCCCGCCCGCGATCGAGAAGGGTCGACGTGCGTGCTCCACCTCGACACCCGAGGGTGGAACGGCAAGCGTCCTGTCGGATCACAGGGGGCCAGGCGACAGCCCTGTCGTGCGGAAGACAGGGAGTAGCCGGCGCTACAAGCACAAAGCCCGCCTGGATTCCAAGCGGGCAAGCGTGCGTTCTGGCCCGCCGTCGAGAGGCGGCGCGGGCCGGTCACCGGTCGGACGGGCTGCGATCAGCCGTGCCAGTGCTTCTTGAGGTCGCGCTTGAGCTTGTCGGTGCGACCCTTGGGCTCCATGCCGGCAGCCTCGGCCCAGGCGAGGACCTGGTCACGGTCGGCGGCATCGATCTCGTCCGCGCTGGGCGCATCGCCCGAGGCCTCGGCCTTGGGCTCCTCTGCGGCGGGCTCCTCGGCCTTGGGCTCCTCCGCCTTGGGCTCGGCCTTCTTCGCCTTCTTCTTGGCGGGCTTCTCGGCCTCCTCCTCGACGGCCGGGGCCTCGTCGGCCTCGGTCGGCTCGACGATGTTCGCGTGCTCGAGGAGCCAGTCCAGAGCCTTCTCCTCGAGGAGGCGCTCCTTCAGCTCGTCCATGGCCTCGTCGGTGTCGAAGTAGGCGCGGATGGCGTCCGCGGACTGGCCACGCTGGTCGGCCAGCTCGGAGATCTTGCGCTCGACGTCCTCGTCGACGACCTCGATGCCGTGCTCACGGACCACGAACTCGAGGATGAGGCCGCCCTTGACCGCGAACTCACTGCGGATGCGCAGGTCGGCGATCTGGGCCTCGGAGAAGTTGACCTGACGCGGATCGACGCCGCGGTAGGCCTGCTGCATGCGCAGCTCGTTGAGGAGCACGTCCAGCTGCTGATCGACGAGGCCGGACGGCACGTCGAAGGTGTTGGAGTCGATGACCGCCTGGAGCAGGTTGGCGCGGGCCTGGTTGCGGGCCATCTCGTCACGGCCGGACTGCAGCTCGGCGCGGACGGCCATGGTCATGCCCTCGGCGCCACCCTCGAAGCCGAGCTCCTCGGCGATCTCGTCGGTGAGGTCGGGGATCTCGTAGGCCTGGATGGACAGGACCTTCACCTGGGCGTTCAGGGTCTTGCCCTTGACCGACTCGGTGCGGGCGGACTCGGCGAAGGTGACCTCGCCCTCGGCGCTGCCGTCCTACTCGAGACCGATGATGAGCGACTCGACTCCGGTGTACCAGGCGTCGCCTGCCGTCTGCACCATGGTGCCGGGCTCGTACGCGACGTCGTCATCGCCGTCCTTGACCCGGAGCTCGACCATGACCTGATCGCCGGCCTCGACCGCGCGGTCGGTGACCTCGACGAGACGGCGGGCACCCTGCAGACGGGCCTCGACGGCGCGCTGGACCTCGTCATCGGCGACTTCGGCCTTGGGGTAGACCACGTCGACGCCAGTGTAGGTCTCGAGCGCCACCTCGGGCTTCACCTCGACCGAGATGGCGAAGTGGAAGTCCTGCCCGGGAGCCGGATCCTCGTCACGGTCCACGCGAGGACGGCTGACCGGCTCGAGGGCGTGCTGGACGAGGCCGTCGGTGTAGGCGCGCTGAATCAGCTCGGACGCGACGTCCGACACGACCTGCGGGCCGAAGCGCGCCTCGAGGACCTTGCGGGGGGCCTTGCCGGGACGGAAGCCGCGGAGCCGAGCGCGCTTGCCGAGGTCACGGTAGGCCTTGTCGAGCTCCTTCTTCACGGTCTCCGCAGGTGCGGTGACCTTCAGAGTGCGACGGTAGCTACCTTCGGCGACGAGCTCGATCTGCATGGGGACCTCTTGGGGGTTCCGCATCCATTCCTCGGATGCAGGACC
>CALATR010000491.1 GCA_937891875.1 uncultured Pseudomonadota bacterium
GAGCCAGTCGAGCGAGGTGTTCCAGCCGTGCAGCATGGGGCGCAGGCCCTCCCAGGACCGGGTCTCCTCGACCCGCTGGGTGGAGCTGGACCAGCGCTTGGTCCAGCGCACGCCGACCTCGCCCTCCAGGCCGTCGAGGATGGCGTCCCACTGGTCGGCATCGAAGGTGCGAACCGGCTGCTCGGTGTCGAGACCCAAGGACGAGAGCACGCTCTCGAGCAGGGCGCGGTTGCGGCGCGAGCGCTTGAGCAGCCCGCCGACCCGGCCGTCGATGGCACCCCAGAAGCCCTCGTCGGGCGAGGGGAAGAGCCGGTCGCGGACGATCTGGCGCACCAGGCCGAGGCCCTCGCAGGTCTCGCACGCGCCCAGGCGGGAGTTGAAGCTGAAGTGGCGCGGGCTGGGCTCCTCACCGAGGACCGGGCCGTGGTCGGGGCAGGTGGCGAGCTCGGTCACGACGTGCTCATCATGCCCATCGGACGCCCGGCGCGGCACGAAGGTCGCGACGCCGCCACCCAGCGCGTATGCCGAGCGCACCGCCTCCGCGACCCGGCTGGACGACGCCCGAGCGGGGTTGATCCGATCGATCACCAGCCAGGCACCCGCCTTCAACAGGGCGTTGGCGGCCTCGACATCCTCGGCGAGGTCGACCTCGGTCGGGGTGTCGCCGGATCGGTCCAGCAGGCGCACCCAGCCATCGCCGAGCAGGCCACGGCGACGCTCGTCCGCGAGCTCCACCGGACGGAGCGAAGCCAGGATCCATCCGGTTCCAGGCTCTCTCTCGCCGAGCCATGCCGCCGCCTGTGACGGGGAGCGTCCCTGCACCGCGAGGTCGCACACCGGGCAGTGCTGCTGGCCGACCCGGGCGTAGAGCAGCCGCAGCACGTCGTGGATCTCGGTCACCGTGGCGACGGTCGAGCGCGGGTTGTGGGACGCGGACTTCTGGTCGATGGCGATGGCGGGCTTCAGCCCCTCCACCAGGTCTACCGGCGCGCGATCCACCCGGCCGAGGAAGCGGCGGGCGTAGGTGGAGAGCGACTCGACGTAGCGGCGCTGCCCCTCGGCGAAGATGGTGTCGAACGCGAGCGAGGTCTTGCCCGACCCGGACACGCCCGTGATCACGGTGAGCGTGTTGTGCGGGATGCTCACGTCCACGCCCTGCAGGTTGTGCATGCGGGCGCCGCGGATCTCCAGGCTGTTCGACGATCCCGTGCTGCTGGGCACGTACCCGGGGTGGGGCTCCGCAGCCATGGGTCGCTCGGCGAGGTCGGGCAGGGCGGCCAGGGCGCGACCGGTCGGCGTGTCCAGGGTCGCGAGGTGCTCGGGCGTGCCCACCCCTACGATCCGGCCGCCCGCGTCGCCCCCCTCCGGCCCGAGGTCGACCAGGTGGTCCGCGCACTTGATCACGTCGGTGTGGTGCTCGACGACGACGACCGTGTTGCCGTGATCGACCAGGCGCTGCAGCGAGCGCAGCAGGGCGGCGACGTCGTGGAAGTGCAGGCCCGTCGTGGGCTCGTCCAGCAGGTAGAGGGTGCTGCCGGTCGCCGGGCGGTGCAGCTCCGTCGCGAGCTTGACCCGCTGGGCCTCGCCGCCGGAAAGGGTGGTGGACGGCTGGCCGATGGGCACGTAGCCGAGGCCCACGTCGACCATGGTCTGCAGGATCCGGGCGAGCTTGGGCACCCGCGCGAAGACCTCGAGGGCCTCGGCGATGGACAGCTCCAGCACGTCGTGGATGGTGAGGCCCTTGTACGTGATCTCGAGGGTCTCGTCGTTGAAGCGCCGCCCGCCGCAGACCTCGCAGGGCACGGTGACATCGGGCAGGAACTGCATCTCGACCGTCTTGACGCCCGCGCCTTCGCACGCCTCGCAGCGGCCACCCTTCACATTGAAGCTGAAGCGACCCTTCTTGTACCCGCGCGCCCGCGCCTCCGGGGTGCCGGCGAACAGCTCCCGGACGAGGTCGAACGCGCCGGTGTAGGTGCCCGGGTTCGACCGCGGGGTGCGCCCGATGGGCTGCTGGGAGATCCGCACCAGCTTGTCGACGTGCTGCACGCCCTCGATCGCGTCACAGCCGTGGGCGGGCCTGGTCTCGCCGGCGAGCGCCCGCTTCAGCGACCGGCGCAGGACCTGGAACACCAGGGTGCTCTTCCCGCTGCCGGACACGCCGGTGACGACCGTGAACGTGCCCAGTGGCACGGACAGATCGACCCCGTGCAGGTTGTGCATGCGCGCGCCGCGCACGACCAGCCGCTCGCCGCTGCCCTCCCGCCGGTTCTCCGGGACCGGAATGTGCAGCTCTCCCCGGAGGTATGGCGCCGTCAGCCCCCGCTTCATGCGCGCGAACCGTCCGGGCGTCGTGCTGGCCACGACGTGCCCGCCCTCCCGACCAGCGCCGGGTCCGACGTCCACGACGTGGTCGGCCGCCCGGATGGTCTCCTCGTCGTGCTCGACCACCAGCACGCTGTTGCCCCGGTCGCGCAGGCGGAACAACGTCTGGAGCAACCGGGCGTTGTCCCTGGGATGCAGGCCGATCGACGGCTCGTCCAGCACGTAGGTCACGCCCTGCAGCGCGCTGCCCACCTGGGCCGCCAGGCGGATCCGCTGCGCCTCCCCACCGGACAGGGTCGCCGCCGATCGGTCGAGGGTCAGGTAGCCGAGCCCGACGTCATCCAGGAAGGCCAGCCGCTCCGCGATCTCGTGCACCAGCTGCTGGCCGACCGAGATCTCCTCCTCCCCCACCAGGGTGAGGTCCTCGAAGAAGGCCCGGGCCCGCCGAATGTCGAGCCGGACGTACTCGGGCAGGCTGCGGCCACGGAAGGTGACGTTGCGCGCCACCGCGTTCAGCCGGGCGCCCTCGCAGTCAGGACAGGTGTGCCGTGAGCGGAAGGGCTGCAGCCCCTTGTGATGGGTGTAGCGCCAGACCTCCTCGACCACCGGGAGCAGGCCCATCCACCGGCGCTCACGCTCGTCCACGCGCCCGCTGGCCCGCACGGTGCGCGTCTTGTACGTCAGCCCCGCGTCCCCGAGCAGCAGCCGCTCCAGGGGCTCCCGCGTCCACTCCGCGAGCGGCTTCGACCACACTCCGCCCAGCGCCTTGGTGACGTGCTTCAGGACGTCCACGTCCACGTGGCTGAAGGGCACCTTGCCGTCGTCGTTGAGCGCCTTGAAGGCGCCGGGCAGGCGCTCCTCGACGTCCACCAGCAGGTCGACCTCGAAGTCTTCCAGCACCCCCAGGCCGTTGCAGGTCTGGCAGGCCCCCTGGGGCGCATTGAAGCTGAACAACCTGGGTTCCAGCTCCGGAATCGACGCCTCTGGGTGGTCCACGCACGCGCGCTGGGTGGCGTAGGTGCGCTCGTCCCAGCCCTCCTCCGTCTGCAGGAGCACGACGACGACCCCGCCCGACACGGCGAGCGCGGCCTCCACCGCCTCCGCGAGCCGCGGCCGATCCGCCAGGCTGGGCTTGAGCCGGTCGACCACCACCTCGATGGTGTGCTTCTCGTACCGGGCGAGGGTGATCTCCTCGTCCAGGGCGCGGATCTCGCCATCGATCCGGGCGCGGGCCCAGCCGTCCGTGCGCAGGGCGTCGAGCTCCTTGCGGTACTCGCCCTTGCGGTCCTGGACCACCGGCCCGAGCACCTGGATCCGCCGACCGCTCCCCTCCTCGAGGACCGCGTCGACGACGTGCTCCAGGGTGAGCTGGCTGACCTCCTTGCCGCAGATCGGGCAGTGGGGGGCGCCGAGCCGGGCCAGGAGCAGCCGCAGGTGGTCGAGGATCTCGGTGACCGTGCCCACCGTGCTGCGCGGGTTGCGGTTCACCGTCTTCTGGTCGATCGAGATGGTGGGGCTGATCCCCTCCACCGCGTCCACCGCCGGCCGCTCCATCTGCCCGAGGAACTGGCGGGCGTAGGACGAGAGGCTCTCGACGAAGCGGCGCTGGCCCTCCTTGTAGAGGGTGTCGAACGCGAGCGAGGACTTGCCCGATCCGGAGACGCCGGTGAACACGACCAACGCGTTGCGCGGCACGTCGACGTCGACACCGCGCAGGTTGTGCACCCGGGCGCCGCGCACGGTGATGTGGGAGGGCTCGCTCATCGGTGGACTACCTGCCCCGCGCGAGTCACCGCGCAAGGACGGCTAGACTACACACTGGACAGATGTTCAGCAAGCCCGGGACGTCCGGACGCCTCGTTATTCGCGCGACTCGGGGACGGCGCGGAGCTCGGCGATTCGGACCGTGGCCTCGACGAAGTCGTCCTCGACGGGGATCTCGATGCCGTCGAGCCAGCGGTTGTACATCTCCTCCTGCATCTCCTCGTCCATCTCGGCGGTCTGCTCACCGAAGGTCTTCGTAGCCATGAACACGCCCTCGGGCGGGTCCTCGCCAGCCTTCTCGGCGGCCTCGACCTCCTCCTCGGGCGGGTTCAGGGTGCCGACCATGGTGGAGGAGTTGGCCTGCAGCTCGCCCTCGATCTCGAACTCCTGCCGCGAGAGCTCGACGCCCTTGCTGTCCTTGATGACGAAGGACAGGACGATGTTCTCCATGTCGTAGTCCGAGGTGTTCTCGAGCATGACCTGGAAGACGGCGGTGGGCTCGTCCTCGGTGCCCAGCCAGGACGCGTTGGAGACCTTCGCGTACTGGTCGGGGTTGTAGAGCGGGTCCAGCTTGGCGCGGATCTTGTCGTCGCCCATCTGGTAGACGGCGAGGGTGTCGTCCACGAGGACCCAGCCCTCCTGACCGGCCTTGTTCTTGACGCGGTAGTAGTCGCCGCGCTTGGCCAGCAGGTCCAGCTTCTCGTCCTTGGCCAGGTTGCTCACCGCCGACGCGCCGGCCTCGGGCTGGGAGAGCAGGGGCTGCGCCTTGAGGGACACGACCTCGGAGTAGGCGAGCGCGCCGCCCTCGCCGAGAAGGCGCTCCTCCCCGGTGGGCAGCTGCTGGAAGAAGTAGACCATGCCGCCGAGGCCGCCGACGAGCATGATGCCGAAGATCCCGTACAGCACGGCCTTCATGGCCCCGCCGCCGCCCTTGCGGAACTCGATGTCGTCGTCGTCCGCCAGCGAGCTCCTCACCATGCCCTTGAGCTCGGGGATCTCGACGGCGTAGAGCCAGTCGGCAGCACCCTCGGGCTGGATCAGATCTCCTGCGTCGAGGTCACCCCGCTGTGCGAGCGCCTTGAGGTCACCGAGACCCCCGACACTGAACTGACTGTCACCCCGGTTGACCAGCCACTGACCCATGATCGACTCCTAGACGCGGTCTCGGACCGCGGATCCACCCTGCCTGAAGCTCGGTTGTACCTTGAGCGGGATCCGCGTGACAACCCTCGCCTCCGCCATCACGTCGGTGTTGACGCGATTCGTACACCGAAGGCGGAGAGCCGCCGCGCGACGCTACCAGCGGAGGTTGACCCAGCGGCTGGTCGACAGCCCGGTGTAGGGCGCGCCCCAGCCATCCGGGTAGTGGTCGCAGAACTGGGTCGTTCCACCGCAGAACCCTGCTGCAAAGCCGATGGTCAGCGTGCGTTCCACCAGCCCGAAGTCCTCGAGCGGCACGTCGAACTGCACCGTGCGCGCGTCGATCTGGGTGACCGTGAAGCTCCCGAGCGGGGTGAACCCACCACGGTAGCCCCGCATGGTGCCCGACGTGCCCGCCGCGACGAGGTTGTAGTAGACGTAGTCGGCGCTGGGGCTGGTGGACCAGGCCTCGATGAACAGGCCCGACATGCCGCCGAAGTCCTCGTACGAGGTCAGCTGGATCTGCAGGGTCTCCCCGTCGCTGCGGTAGCGCCCGTTCTGGAAGTCGAACCGGTAGCCGTCGCGCTCGTCGCCGGCCTTGTCGTCCAGCGGGGTGATGCGGATCCAGGGACGCTCGCCGAGCACCAGCTTGAGCGGAGACACGTAGGTCTCCTCGCGATCGGTGCAGCGCACCTCGAAGTCCAGGGTGTCCCCGATCGCACCGGAGGTGACCGTGACGTCGAAGTCCTCATTCGTGGTCGAGCCCGCGCTGACGATGCCGGCGAACACACTGGAGGTATCCACCGTGGCCGACGCCGTGCCGCCGGTCTGGACCATGGTGCAGGTCGTCGCGCCGAAGGTGTTGAGCCCGCCCACGTTGGTCAGCGCGACCTCGAGGGTCGCCGTCTCCGAGGGGTCGATCAGCCCGTCTCCATCGCCCTCGGCGGAGTCGTCGATGAGGACGCCGGTCACCGAGATCAGCGGGTAGGGCACCTGCACGTCGACCGGGACCTCGAACGTCTCGTAGTCGTCCTCGACCGTGGCGATCATGCGGATGGGCAGGGAGCTCTTGCGCTCGGCGGCCACGTCGAATGCGAACGTGGAGCTGATCAGGCTGCCACCGCGCCAGCCCTCGCTGCCGGACAGGGTCTTGGGCCCCGCATCGGTGAGGGTGACCAGCGGATCCGCCGTGGACAGGGTGACGGTCGTGACGCCCGACGTGGACTCGCCCCGGTTCACCAGGTCGAGGACCCAGCTGACGCTGTCGCCCGGGCCGATCGGCGAGGGCGTGGAGGTCTGTCGGCTGAGCGTCGGGTCCGGCGGCCGCGGGAGGAAGTAGACCTCCGGAGCGAAGCCGAAGAAGGCGCCGAGGTCGGTGGAGACGAAGGCCTCGCCGCCCGCGCTGATGGTGAAGTCGGTGACCTCGCCGACGGGGCCGTTCTCGACCCGCACCCACCAGCGGTTGCCGCCGGGAGCCGGGGGCAGCAGGCCCGCATGCTCGGTGATGTCGAGCTCGACGGTGTAGTCGCCGCTGGTCTGCACGTCGGCGAACAGCGGGACCTCGAGGGCGGGGTCTTCGACACTGCCAGCGCCCAGGGTCAGGCGCACGAGCTGGGCGGTGTCGACCTCGTCCAGGGGATCGAGGCGGTAGGAGAACGACAGCAGGCTGGGCTCGCCGATGAGGATCCGGTCGGCGTAGTCGTAGGTGTCGGTCGCCGTGGTCATCGTGACGTCGAGGTCGACCCAGCTGTTGTCCAGCGCGTCCCCCGCCACGGTGAGGGGCACGTCGATGACGACGCTGTCGTTGCCTGGGATGGACGCGACCGGCGCGATGGCGTCGAAGGTGAAGTCACGGTCGGCGCTGACCAGTACCTCGACGTCGGCTGCGGCCACGTTGGTGCGGTTCTCGACGGTCAGGCTCAGGGTGCCGCTGTCGCCCGGGGACAGGGGGTCCGGGGTCCAGGACAGGTCCGTCACCCGCAGGTCGGCGGCGAGGGCGCGCACGCTGACGTCGTCGATCCACCAGATGTCGGCCTGCCGGCCGGTGTAGACCCAGGCCAGGTAGGCGGCGGGCGCACCGCTGTAGGCGGACAGATCGACCGTGTCGGACCGACCCCACGCGCCATCGAGGGGCGCACCGAGGGCGGTCACCAGCTCGTAGTCGCCCTGAGCGGGGTCCGGGGAGCCGGTGGAGATCCACAGCTCATGGGTCGAGAGACCAGGATCATCGCCGAACTCCATCCACGAGACCTGGATGGCGGACATGGAGGTCAGGTCGAGGGGCGGAGAGACCAGCCAGTCCTCGATGTCCTGTTCGACCGTCGAGGGGGTGCGACGGTGGAAGACGCTCTTGGAACCGCTGTTTCCGCGGCCATTCGTGATGACCCACTCGTACCCGCCGAACTCCTGGGTGTACTCGTCCCAGGCGATCTCGCGGAGCATGTCGTTGGGCACGTCCTCGAAGTCCTGCTCGTAGGGCAGGGTCACGCCGACGCGGCGGACGTCGCTGACGAAGGGCTCGCGGAGGCCGGCGGTGGGCAGGAAGCTGGCCTGGCCGAACGCGTCCTCGCCCTTGAAGTAGACCTCGATGCCCGGTGCGACGACGTCCTCACCGGGGACCTCGGCGATCCAGGTGTCCCCGTCGGGCATCATGGTCACCGGGATCCAGGTACGCGCGCCGATGGTGCGGTAGTAGCCGATGACCCGGTCCACGCCGTCGTCATCGGTGGCGGTCACCGTCAGCGGCAGGGCGGTGCCCTCGACGAGCACGTCGGTGGGCTGGTCGGTCCAGACCATGTCCGGTCCGGTCGGCGCATCGGGGGTGTCGGTATCGGTTGGGGTGCCGCCGTCACACGCAGCCAGTCCACCACCGAGCACGAGCGCCGAGGCGAGGAGCCAGGTTGCGCGGGTCATCCCTCACCTCCGACGTCATCGCAGCGCGCGGCCGGGGGCTGGATCAGCGCCCCCTGCCAGCTGGTGGCGCCGGGGGGCGGCAGCGCGCCATCCCAGCTCGGGGGCAGGGCGCCCTCGGCAGGAGGCGGTGCGGACTGCTCGGAGCCCATGGACGCGTCCTCGTAGAGCCAGCAGTAGGTCAGGCACTGGAAGGACACGATGGCACCGGTGCTGTCGGCGAAGGGGTAGCACTGGAAGCCGCTCGGGCACTCCTTGCCACCGCTGCAGTCGACCGTGCAGTAGTTGTTCCAGCACTCGTTGGAGCCGTTCTCGTCCCCGCCGTTGCAGTCGTTGGCGACGTTCCACGGGTCGCAGGGTCGGCAGTAGACGCCGCCGGCCTCGTAGCAGTCCCCCGTTCCGACGTTGCAGAACTCCTTGTACCCGCAGTCGATGTGGGTGTCGGTGCAGCGCTGATCCTCGCACTCGGCCAGCTCGAGGTTGCAGGCGCTGCCCGGGTAGCAGTCGTTGTCGTTGTCGCAGCCGGCGGCGCACAGGCCGCCCGCGCCGCAGACGTGCTCCATCGGGCAGTCGAGGTTCGACTGGCAGGTCTCCTTGATGCACTGGCCGTCGATGCAGATCTCACCGAAGCCGGTACACGGCAGCTCCTCGGTGCACTGGAAGTCGGTGCCGCCGTCACAGGAGGCGAGTCCGAGGGTCAGCCCGACGACGGCCAGGGTCAGCGTGGCGAGGCACGCGCGGAGGAGCCTCACTCCTCACCCCCACCGGTGTCCTGCGTGCTGCTCGTGCCCAGCGGGCGGTAGTTCGCCGTGATGTAGAACTGGGCGGGGGGGATCTGCGACTCGTCGAACACGATCGCGTTCTCCTCGGCATCGAAGGTGAAGTCGACGTCGATCTCCAGCTCGCGCACGAAGCCCTGCTCGTCAGGCTCTTCGTACAGCTCGACCTTGAGGGTCTCGAGGACCGGCCGCTCCTTGAGCGTGAACCGCAGGTCCAGACCGGAGATGTTCAGGCCGAGGTTCTGGACGACGGGCTGGAAGTCCCGGGCGCAGATGGACTCGGACAGACCGCCGGTGCGCGCAGCGAAGTCGATGTAGCGGGAAGCGTAGTAGGCGACGCCATCCTCGGACTCGCAGGACACGTCCAGCGGATCCTGCGTCGGGGTGGTGCCGACCAGCGCGTTGAGGGTGAACCAGCCGTCCTGGCGGAAGGCCCGGTCGCCCTTGAGCTCCTTGAAGAAGCGCTCGTACTCGGGGACCGAGTAGGGGCTGGTGTCGTCCTCGTCGGAGACGATGAGGATGCCCAGCGTCGCGTCCTCGCGGAGCCACGCGTAGTTGTAGTCGGTGTAGTACGGCTCGGTGAAGGTGAGCCGCGCGCCCTCGAGGCCGTGCTCGATGCCGGTGCCCTGGGTGCCCTGGGCGATCATCTCGGCGAAGCGCTCGTTGCTGTCCTCGGTGTCCGGCCTGATGATCGGATCCCGATTCTGCAGGGAGAACCCGGATGGTGCCGCGAGGTCCACCGGGACGCCGCAGTTCTTGTCCGTGTCCGTGGAGCGGCCGATCACCAGCGCCTGGTAGGGGGCGATCTCGTAGCCCTCGGGCAGGGAGACGTTGTTGTTGCCCTCGTCGTAGACGCGCATGCCGCCGATCTGCAGCGTGTCGTCCGTGACGTTGGTCAGCTCGAACCACTCGCAGGTGCTGTCAGGCCCCTTCGCATCGACCATCATCTCGGTGATGACGAGGTCGCGGAAGCGCGCAGCGCGCGGTCCGTCGTCCGACACGATCTCGGGCGGGGTGGTCGCGCCGCCGCCGCAGTCCGGGTTCCACTGGCCGGGCGAGCCCTTGTGGCCCTCGACGTAGTCGGTGGGGGCCGGGCACCAGTTTCCGTAGCTCAGGTTGGAGTTCGGATGGTACTTGTCGGGCGCCAGCTGCAGGGCCGTGCCCTCCTCGAACTCCCACTCGAGGTCATACTCGACCCGGTCGAGCTCGCCGGTGTCGACGCCGCGGATGATGATCTCGTCATCGCCGCCCAGGAGCAGGCCCCGGAAGCGCTCCGACTCGACGTCGGTGGTGGTGACGGCGATCTGCCAGTCGACCTCGGCCGTGGCGAACGTGTCGATCAGGGTGTCGAAGTTGTTCGCGACGTTGTTCTGCTCCTCGACCATCGAGCAGGAGTTGTCGATGACGACGAGCAGGTCGAGCTGGTTGCGGCGGTTCTGCTGGAAGACGTCCGTGACGTAGATGTCCCGGAAGCCACGGTCGCTGCAGCCGGCGAGCGCCGCACCGGTGACCCCGACGAGCACGAGCAGGGCGGGAGCGGAGGAGAGGACTCGGGACATGCTCACTCCTGAACGCCGGGGTCGGTGATGACCTGGGACACTCCGAGCTCTCCGACGAGCAGCTCGAGCATCGGGTCGACGACGGCGGGGTTCTGGGCGTCGAGGTGGAAGGAGGAGAAGACCAGGCGACCCTGGAACTCGCCGCCCGTGTCGATGGTGACCAGCAGCGGCGCCCGCTCGATGGTCTGGGTGCCCTCACCGCTGGCGTCCCGGTAGGTGATGGTGCCCTCGATCCAGACCTTCACGCGGTCATCGCTGGTGTCGATGCCCTCCATGACCGCCCAGTTCGAGAAGTTGAAGTCGACCGCCAGGTTGCCTGCTTCGTCGAGCTCCAGCTTCTGCCGGAGCTCCTCGTCCACGACGTAGCCCTGGACCCGACCGATGTCGCCGCGCTGGGCATCGTCGAGGACGGCCTCGTCGCCGAGGAAGTCGATGGAGCCGGGGAAGGCGCGGTTGACGAGGTCGTAGGACCAGACGGTCACCACCAGGGTGCCGCCGCCGCGCACGTA
>CALATR010000492.1 GCA_937891875.1 uncultured Pseudomonadota bacterium
CCGCCGGCCCGGCGGGTGCGGATCCAGCCCCGGCTGGCGTAGGTGTAGACCGTGCGCCGCTTCACACCGAGCACGTCGCTGGCGGTCTCGGCGTCGATCCAGCCCTGCATGGCGCCTCCGGTCGATTGGTCGATCGACCTATCCGGAGGTGAGGGATCGTGCAGGGGTCGCCGGACGACCCGAGGAGGCACGATGACGCGCGGCTTGGCAGGGGTGGTAGTGGCGGACACGGCGCTGTCCCGGGTGGACGGCGAGCGCGGCGAGCTGGTGCTCCGCGGGATGCGGGTCCAGGACGCCGCGCGGCTCGGCTTCGAGGCCCTGGTGAGCCACCTGTGGGGCGAGCCGGTCGAACTCGGTGCCGCTCGGGTGCAGGCCGCGGACCTGCTCCGTCGTCACAGCTGGGTCGGCGGACGGGTCGCCACGCCCAGGGTGGCGATGGATGCCCTGCGCGCGGCCATCGGTGCCCTGCCCGAGGTCGACGATTGCGTGCTGGTCGCTGCGGTCGGGGTGACCCTCGCCGCTTGGGTGCGCCGCGAGGACCTGGTGCCCGATCCCGCGCTCGGCCACGCGGCCGACCTGCTGCGCATGATACGCGGAGAGTCGGCGTCCGAGGCCGAGGTCGAAGCACTCGACGCGTACCTGTGCACGGTGGTCGACCACGGCCTGAACGCGAGCACCTTCGCCGCGCGGGTCGTCGCGAGCACCGGCTCGGACCACGTCAGCGCGGTCGTCGCCGGCCTCGGTGCGCTCAAGGGGCCACTGCACGGAGGCGCGCCCGGTCCCGTGCTCGACATGCTCGACGCCATCGGGGACGCGGACCGCGCCGAGCCCTGGATCCGCGCCGAGCTGGCCGCCGGCCGACGCATCATGGGCATGGGCCACCGGGTCTACCGGGTGCGGGACCCCCGGGCGGCGGCGCTGGAGGGGGCGCTGGGCAGGCTCGGCGCGGACCAGGGGCGCCTGGAGCTGGCGCGGGCGGTCGAGCGGACCGCGGAGCGGATTCTGGAGGCGCATCGTCCAGGCCGGAAGTTGAGGGCGAATGTCGAGTTCTACACCGCGACCCTGCTGGAGGCGCTCGGCGTGCCCCGGGCGGCGTTCACCGCGACCTTCGCCGCGTCCCGGGTCGCGGGCTGGATCGGCCACGCCCGGGAGCAGGAGGCGACGGGCACGCTGATCCGGCCGCGGGCGGCCTACGTGGGGCCGGAGGTCGCGGCGGGCTGATACCCTCCTGTCTTCCCCCGGAGGGTCCCGTGTGTCGGAACATCAAGCGCCTGCACAACCTCGCGCCGCCGGTCACCGAGGAGGAGATCCACGCCTCGGCCCTGCAGTACGTTCGCAAGGTGAGCGGCATGACCAAGCCCTCCCAGGCCAACGCAGAGGCCTTCCAGCGCGCCGTCGACGAGATCGCCGCCATCGCCACCCGGCTGATCCGAGACGAGCTCGTCACGAGCGCCGCCCCCCGGGATCGAGCGTTGGAGGCGGAGAAGGCGAAGCAGCGGGGCAGGCAGCGCGAGGAGCGCATGCGCGCCCGGCTCCTGGAAGAGGGCCTGGGCTAGCGGACCGTGCTGAAGAGCCAGCACGGTGAGCCTCCGCCGAGCTTCATCGGCACCTCCGGCGTCGGACGCTGCGCCAAGCCACGCGAAGGACACCTGCTCCCACGCGATCCGCCTTCGGCGTTTCTCGTGGCGGTGTCATTCGCGCGGCTTGTCTTGCTACGGCCCCTTCGGTCGCCCCACTGAGTGGGACGATCTCGGCGTTCTAGCCGAGCTCCGGTCCCGCGACGCGGCCCGAAGCTGGCTAGTCCGCTTCCTGCCACATGGCCCACGGCGTCGGACCCCAGGTGTCGGTGCAGTTCATCTCGCCCTCGTAGGAGAAGGCGCCGGCGTTGACCGCGGTGAGCACGGCGTCACCGGTGTCGAAGCTCTCCAGCTCCCCGGCCTGCAGCTCGACGGACTGGCTCGGGCTCTCGAACACGATCGTCTTGTTGTGCACATTGCCGCAGTCGAGCTTCACCAGGGGTCCGTAGGTCTCGCCCGCGCGGACCGAAACGTCGCCCAGCGGGTCGCCGTCCGCGTTCGTGATGTCGGTCGCCATGCCCTCCTGAGCCGACAGCAGCAGGCGACCCTCACCGTCACGCAGCACGACGCCGTGGTCGTAGCCCCACACCACCTGGCGGATGACCTCGAGGTCGACCGAATCGCCCGGCGAGATCGGCAGCTCCGACGCCAGGGGGTCGTCCTCGACCGACACCGCCCAGCCCAGCGTCCAGGTGACCGACTCGGCGTCCTCGATGACGAGCACCCGCTGGACGTCGGACCAGCAGCCCGTCACCTCGAACGCCTCGTCGCCGGCGTCGTCCGACTGGGACACCACGGTGCCCTCGATCTTCCACGACTGGTCCCCCTCGAACCCGCCGGAGTCTTCAGGCAGGTCGGACGCGCCGAGACAGACGCGCACGTTGCCCTCGACGAGGGCGCCCGGTCCGGCGACACAGCCGGTCGAGACGAGGAGCAGCAGAGCCAGGGAACGCATGGGACCTCCAGGTTGCCTGCAGGCGCTGCAAGCACCATGCCACCGTCCTGGACGGGATCATCGGGGGAGAGTGGCCCAGGATCGAGACAGCGGTGTCGCGGTGGGGACGGGACTCGGAGGGAACGGGAGGGACGGGGCAGTGCTCGGCACAGAGGCACAGAGGCACAGAGGATCTCGCAGAGGGGGGATGGCAGTTTTGAAGCGGATCTTGTCCCCATCCGGTCTTCTAGGGTCTCGACCGTCCCGGAGCCGCAACCGGCGTTGCTCTCGGTCGCAGAACACCCCATTCAAATAGCGCTTTGGGGGAGCATCCGGTGCTCGGCCCGCCACCTCGCCCTCTGCGCCCCCCTCTGTGCCTCTGAGCCTCTGGAACGCCAGGCCAAGCTTGGCTGAACTCGTCAATTGAGAGGTATTGACCATGTGAATTGCTCGTACGACATGTAGACCGCCGGGCCGTGGAC
>CALATR010000493.1 GCA_937891875.1 uncultured Pseudomonadota bacterium
CGGGCGAGCCCTCGTTCTCCTCGGCCCAGGTCGACAGCAGCAGCTCGTAGTAGGGCAGGGTGTTCAGGTCGTCGGCCATCGACGCCTTGACGTCGCTCCACCACTCGATCGTCCGCGTCTCGCGGAGCCAGTAGGCGGGCACGGTCTCGATGGTGACGCTGTAGATCGCCCCCAGGCAGCCGAGGGACACGACCCACGCGCCAAAGGCGTCGTCGTCCTGGAGCAGCGCCACCCGCAGCGGCTGGCTGGCCTCCCAGGCGGCGAAGCGCGCCGGGTCGGTGATGCCGTCCGAGGGCTCCACCCGCTGGATGATCACGTTGCCATGGGCGTCGTAGGTGACGACGTCCAGCGAGCGCACCATCGACGGAAACGCGCCCTTGGTGACGCCGGACCCGTGGGTCGCGGTCGACAGCGCGCCCGCGAGCGCCTGGAAGTCCCCCGAGCCCATGTCCGCGAGCGAGCGCCCGGCGTCGGAGAGGTCGATGAGCACGTCCGCGAGCACCCGGCCGGCCTCCGCGCGGTACAGCGCCTCGGCGTCGACCCCGTCGGCGAGCGTGGTGACGGGGACGTCCAGGCGCTGGCCGTAGCGGCTGGTCGCCACGAGGGTTCCGTCGGCAGGGGGCTCGCTGACGTTGGACAGCGAGCGCGCGGAGCCGGCGAAGCGCAGGCGCAGCTTCCGGTCGCGGGCGTGTTCGAGCAGGCGCACCAGGTCGTCGAGGCTCTCGGGCTCGTCCAGCCGGTCCACGCCGACGTTCCAGCGGTCCGCAGCCGTCGTGCGCACCCGCTGGGACTGGGTGTCCTCGGTGACCGGCGACAGGTGCTTGTCCGGGTGGTTCCAGAGCCACTCCGCCGCGCGGCGCAGGATCCCGGGGTGGGACCGCTCCACCTCGACCAGGGCCCGGAGGAGGTCGGGGCCGAGGTGACCGGTGCGCAGGCCCGCGGCGAGCTGCTCGGCGACGTCGATGATCGACATGGAGACTCCTGGATGACTGGGGGGTCGTGGGGCTCGTCGATCACGTGGCGAGGCCCCCGTGCGGGCCTCTCCTCCGACGGCGGGCCTCCGGTACGGTACTCGAAATGATCCTCGCATCCCAGGCTATCCCAGGGTGCGAATCGTTCGATTACACGCGCTGACGCGCTGACGCGCTGACGCGCTGCGGGCGGCTCCAGGGTCTACTCGAAGGTCAGACCCTTCACGGAGAGCACGCCGTCGCGGACGGTGACCACGTCCCCGAGTCCACGCCCGATGCCCGCGATGCGCGCTCGCTCGGCGTCGAGCGGGATCAGCACCGCCTCGATGTCCATGCCCAGCTCCGCTGGCGTGCTGTGCAGGGTCAGGAACAGGTGGCCGTCGCGGACCTCGAGGGTCGCGGAGGGGAAGTGGAGCCTGTCCGCCGAGTCGTCGCCGCTGCGCCGCCACTCGCGCGCGCGGTCGTGCCAGCCGTGGTCGTCGCCGAGGTCGGGCACCCGGCTGCCGAGGGTGGTCCAGGCGCTGCCTGCCGGGCGTTGCTGCAGCAGGGTCTCCCCCTGAACCCGGGTCACGCGGAACTCGGCACCCGGGATGCGCTTCGGAAACAGCCCCAGCGCCACGCCGCCAGCTCGGAGCAGCCCGCCCTCCGCGGGGACGAAGCGCAAGGAACGACCTCGCAGATCACCGACCAGCGCGCCGCCGCTTCGACGCAGGTGGAGCGGCCCCGACGAGGTGGCGTACAGGCCGGCCATGCCGTCGAGCTCGCCGTCGGTGAGCGCGTCCTTGTCGACCGGTGCCGCCTCGTCGCCGCTCGGTGACTCCTGCCCGGTGGCCAGGAACAGCGCCTCGTTGGCGACGGAAGAGGCGAGCTCGCCCGCGGTGCCCTCGTTGGTGAGCACGACAACGGCGGTGTCCAGCTCCGGCACCATGGACAGACGCGTGCGGAAGTACAGGGTGTCGCCGGTGTGGCCGACGACCTTGGCATCGTCGATGAGGTCGTCTGTGACGTGAAACCCGAGCCCCATTGGCACGTCGCCCGACAGCGCGCCCACGTCCTGCCGCGTCCACATCTGCTCCAGGCTGTCTGCCTGAAGGATGCGCCCGTCCGCGCAGGCACCCCCGTGCACGAGCCCGGTCGCGAACGCAGCCAGGTCCGTCACCGACATGGTCGCGGAGCCGGCTGCAGGCATGGAGATCCCGGTGCCCTCGTCGGCGAGCTCGCCGCTCATGACCGGGGGGATGGAGGACGCGAAGTCCCAGCCGGCTCCGTCCATGCCGCACGGCTCGAAGATCCGCTCGGAGACTGCCTGCTCGAAGGGTTGGCCAGCGGCTTCCTGCACGGTCAGCCCCAGCACGCCGAACCCCGGGTTGCTGTAGGCCCACCACGCACCGGGCTCGTGGATGGGCTCCTGCTGGGCCAGGGCGTGAAGCAGGGCCTCGGGAGCCTGGGGCGCGTCCGAGAACATGCCCGGCGCCAGGTTGCTGGGCAGGCCGGCGCGGTGGGTGAGCAGGTCGCGTGGGGTCACGGGGCGGGTGGTCTCGCTGGCCAGACGGAAGTCGGGCAGCACGTCGGTGACCGGGTCGTCGATGGACACCCGGCCTTCCTCCTGCAGGCGCATGAGCGTCGTTGCGGTCAGCAGCTTGCTCACCGAGCCGATGCGGAAGGTCGTGTGCGCGTCGGGCAGCACGGCCCCCTCGGGGTCCACCGTGCCGAAGCCGGCGAAGCGGGTGATCTCGCCGCCCTCGACGATGGCGACGACCATGGCGCCCCCGCCCAGCTCTCGGGCGATGCGGCGGTCCAGGTCGGGATCGATGCTCCCCGTGTAGGGGACGTGGGACGTGCAGGCGGAGAGGACGAGAGCGAGCGGGATGAGATGGCGCATGGTTCCTCCAGACACGGTGCAGGTAGGTCAGGAGGGGTCATGCGCGTAGTGAATGAGATGGATGCCATCATCACTGGCGTGAATGATGTCCCGAGGTGTGGATCTGCGCCTGCGGCGTGACCCATCAGCCAAGCACGGAGGCAGGCTGATCGCGAGCCGGTGATCTTCTCCGAGGAGGTGGTCATGCCTGGTCGCAAGGTCCGCGACGAATCCGAAGCCCGCCGTTTCCTCGACG
>CALATR010000494.1 GCA_937891875.1 uncultured Pseudomonadota bacterium
CCACCGCAGCTGGCTCGACTGCCAGGAGCCCGCTCCCTGGATCGGCATCTCCGGCCCGTTCGAGGGCTACGTCGAGGGAGCCTGGGATCGCGCCCTGCACGACGAGTCCGTGGTGCGCTGCGACAGCTACCTCGCACGCCATGCAGCAGCGCTGTCCGGCGTGGGGCGCACCGTGCTTCCCAGGCCCTGGGGCCTGCGCCATCCGGACCTGGTCGAGCTCCCGGTCGGACCGGACGCCCCGCCGCCTCCGGTCCGCACGGTCTACCTCACCGTGCACCGGGCCCTGCGCCGCGTGCCTCGGATCGCGGCCGCGTGGGACTTCCTGGCCCAGGTGATGTCGGAGCTGGATGAGTAGGGGCCCGGCACCGCCGGGGAGGGCATCGATGGTCAGCGGAGCTCACCCTCCCGCACGACCTCGAAGGACAGCCGCTTGCCCGCGTCCAGGCCACCCCCGCGCATCGCCTCGGCCAGATCCCGGGCCTCGGCCAGGGTCCCCTCGGGATCGGAGGCCGCGCCCAGTGAGATCCTCGCGCGCCCACCCGTGATCGGCTCGTTGATCACCGGCGCAGAGAGCACCGAGCCGTCGAGGACCAGCGCCATCTGCTCATCCACGTGGTCGGTGGTCCAGGCGCCGAACACATCCCGCCCCTCGGAGGTGAACTCCAGGTAGACGGCCCCGCCGCCAGTCCGGACATCGACGGTGCCGGCCACCTCAGCAAGGTGCCGACCCTCCAGGATCGGCGGCTCGAGCAGGTAGACGCGGCACGCTGGGGAGTCGTCGCACGGCTCTGGACCCCAGATCAGTCCCTCCGGAGCCGGCGGCCAGGTCGACGGGTCACCAGGATCATCCGCATCTCTCAGCCGACGCCGGATCTCGGTCCACCGGGTCTGGGCCACCGGGTGCACCGTGAAGCGCCCTCCTCGGGTACCGACCTCGTCCAGCCAAGGCACCGCCTCGACCGGGTCGATGCCCACCAGCACGATCCGCACCCGGTTGCCCGCTGCGGACACCTGGCGCTCGTCGCCCACGCCCTGCAGGCGGTCGCGCAGCTTGTCCAGGTCCAGCTCGGTCACCGGGCCCTCGTAGGTGGCCTGGACCTCGACCACGGCCTCACCGTCGAAGCGGGGCTGGGACAACGCCAGCTGGGCGGCCCAGGTCCCGACGAGCCCGAGCGGCACCAGCCAGGCGAGGCCGACGAGGGTCCAGTACAGCGCCCGCCGCACCGCGCCCGAGCCGGTCGGACGACTCCACAGCAGCGCGGCCACCGCCGCCACACTCCCCCACGACAGCAGCGTGCGGAACAGCGTCGCCACGTCTTCGCCGGCAGACACCACGTCCAGCCCGTCCGCCGCGAGCGCGAGCACCAGGTACGGCACCAGGAGCAAGGGAACCGGCGTGCGCACGACCAGCGCCCCCACCACTTGCACCGGGTAGCGAGGCGGGCGCACGGCCAGGAGTACAGCGACCGCACCGAGGGGAAGCAAGGGCGAAGCCAGCACATAGGCGGGCGACATCGCGCCCAGGGTCAGCTCGTGGAGCCGATCCCCGTGCCACGCCCACAGGTCGCCGAAGAAGACCGGCAGGGCGAGGAACACCGCCCCGTCGAGCCCGACGGCGTCGAGGCGCTCCGAGATGAACCACGCCAGCGCCGCAGCTGCGGCCAGGGTCAGCGCGAGCACGAGCCGGAAGCGCACCCCCGGCACGGGCACCACCACCTGCCAGACCACCGCCTCGAGGGACAGGGCCAGCATCCATCCGGTCCAGGCCCACCCGAGCACGAACAGGGCGAGAGCGCCCAGCCGGGCGATCCGCCCGGCGCGAGGAGACGTCCCGAGCACGTCCGCCAGCGCACGCCAGAGCACCAGGCCGACCAGCGACATGCCGCCGACGGTGACCATCTCCTCTGCACCCAGGGCAAACGTCAGCGCAGACACGTCCACACCCGGCAGGGGCACCCACGCCCACAGCACGAGCCAGACGGCGACCGAGACGACAGCGAGGATCCAGGCCTGTATGCGAGCGGACACGGCGCAATCCTAGCGCAGGCGAAACCGCAAGGGCCGCGACGTCAGTCCAGCCCGAGCCGGGCACCTCGTCCAGGAGCCCCTCGATCCGGCCACCGCCCGCGCGCTGGTGAAGTCTGAAGCGTCAGGCTACGGGCGACCGGGGAGGGACCATGAGAATCATCGCATGCATGGCGTTCTTGGTGGGATGCGGACTCGGCCAGGACTCCGAGGAATGCTCGCCGGAGTCGTTCTGGCCGGACGGGGACGGGGACGGGTTCGGAGCCGGCACCCCAGTGGCGCAGTGCAGCGCTCCGGCGGGGCATGTCAGCAACAATGACGACTGCGACGACACCTCCGAGCAGGTGGCCCCCGGGGCACCCGAAGTCTGCAACGGCTTCGACGATGACTGCAACGGCCAGTCAGACGACCAGGATCCCGGACTCCAAGGAGACATCCCAGCGTGGTTCCTCGACGCCGACCTGGACGGCCATGGCGACCCGGAGACCGCGGTACTCGCGTGCACCGGTCCACCGGGGCGCATCCAGTCTGGCGGCGACTGTGATGACGCCGACGACTCCATCCATCCGGGTGCAGATGAGGTGTGCTCTGGCCGAGATGAAGACTGCGACGGCCTTGTCGACGATGAAGACCCGGACCGGGACCCGGCCAGCGCCACCGTCTGGTTCCGCGACTCTGATGGGGATGGCTACGGTGATCCGGACACGGCCACCCACGCTTGTGTCATGCCGGAAGGCATGGTCTTGGACAGCCTCGACTGTGACGACACCGATGAGGCCTCCCACCCGTCTGCCCCGGAGACGTGCGGCGACGGAGTCGATCAAGACTGCAGCGGCGCGGATCGGGCCTGCCCCGAGTGGTCCAGCTCCTA
>CALATR010000495.1 GCA_937891875.1 uncultured Pseudomonadota bacterium
CAGCGGACCTGCTGCACGACGAGGCGGCTGTAGCCGGGCCAGTCGAGCCAGCGCCGCCCCCAGCGCGGGCCCAGGTCGGTGCTCCACGACGCGACGTGGCCGAGGCCGTACTGCCACACCGCGAGGATGGGCTTGTCATCGGGCCCGACCAGCAGCACCTCGGCGGTCTCCCGAGCGTCCACCTCGACGTAGCCGAGCAGGGGGGGCGCGCTGGCCAGCTCGACGCCGGACAGGCTCGGGTGGGGGTCGCGCGGGCTGGGTCGGAAGGCGCCGTCGTGTACGACCGAGCGCACGACCTCGCGGGTCTCCTCCACGAACAACGCCCGCAGCTCCTTCGCGTCCCGGGTGATGTGGAACCGCCCGCCGCCGATGCGGGCGATGTCCTGCAGGTAGCCCACGTGCTGGTCCCGCGGATCGCCCAGCGCGATGACCGAGACGGTGGTTCCTCCCTTGCGGATCCGCCGTGTGAGGTCGAAGGCGTTCGGGCCCGGACCGAAGCCCAGCGGGTTGCCCTGCACGATCTCCTCGGCATCCTGGGCGTCCGCGTACAGGACCACGTGGGAGAGCGGGGTCTCCGACCGCTCGACGATGTCCTCGGCCGCCAGCAGGGCGGTGTAGGTGTAGATGCCACCGCCGCCCGGCTTGATGCCGCGGATCGCCGCCGAGATCTTCAGCGAGTCCACCGGCTCCTGGAAGGGCACGACCGGCCGGACCCGGGTGTTGACCGCGAGCACCGCCAGGCGGTCCTGCTCCCGGAGCAGCAGGGCCGAGGCCACCGCCCCCTCGTTTGCCAGGGCCATCTTGGTCTGGTAGCCGGACTGATCCCCCATCGAAGCGGAGTTGTCGAGGATCTGCACCAGCGTCACCCCGGGCTCCAGGTCCTCGGCCTGCCCCTCCAGGTCCAGCGGGAGCGCCGCCGCCAGCGAGGTCTCCGACCAGCCGCCCAGCTCGTAGGTGCGGTCGCCGCCCAGGGTGATGAGTCCCCCACCCTCGCTGACCCACGGCCGCACCGCCTCGACCACCTCCGGCGGAAGGGGCGTCTCGCCGACCTCCTTGGTGGTGACGGGCACGTCGCCCAGGATCAGCACGTCGGCGTCGCGCAGGTCGTCTGGCGTGAGCTCACCCGGCGCGATGATCCGGGCCTCCATGCCCTCGGCGCGGGTGGCGCGCACGATGCCCTCGACCTCGCGAGGATCGGCGGTCACCGCCACGATCCGCGGGGCAGGACCCACCGTCAGGCCGATGCTGCGGGTGTTGTTGCCGGGCTCGGGGTCGTCGCCAGCGGGCACCAGGCGGGCCACCAGCCGGCGCGGCCCGGGCCGCACGTCGTCGGGCAGCGGGGTCTCGAAGGTGGCCTGGCTGCGCCCGGGCGCCAGCTCCACGACCTCGTCGAACAGGACCTCACCGTCGACCGTGATCTCGAGGTGGCCGCCGCCTCCGCCCGCCGGGCCCCGCAGGGTGGCGGTGCCGCGCACGGTCTCGCCGGGGCGCACCACCGGCGCGTCCAGCTCCAGGCCCTCCAGCGCGGGATCTCCGGTCCGCTCGGGCAGGCGCACCACATCGACCGGCACCCCGCGCTCGGCAGCGACGCGCCCGGCCGCCGGGAGCCCGCCGTGGGTGTCGCCCCCGTCGGTGAGCAGCACCACGCGCCCGCCCGCAGACGGATCGATGAGGCCCAGGGCCAGCTCGACGGCGCCTCCCAGATCCGAGGCCTCGACCGCCGACTCTCGCAGGGGATCCGGCCAGACGAACTCCTTGCCCGGCTGCACCGCCACGACGGGAGCGCCGTCGGCGAGCACGAGCGCGGTCGGCGTGCCTCCGGGCAGGGTCTGGCGCAGGGCGTCCACCCGCTCCCGAGCCGCGGCGAGACCTGCCTCTCCGACCGACGCCGACCGGTCGACCACGTAGACCACCGTGCCGCGTCCACCGGGCAGGAAGAACTGCAGGCTGACCAGCGACAGCAGGAGCAGGGCGATGACCCCACCGCGGATCGCCCACGACGCCACCTTGCGCCCGGTCGAGGTGCGCCGCCACGGACGCAGCATGGCCGTGCCGATCTCGAGGATCAGCAGACCCACCCCCGCCAGCGCCGCCCACTGCCACCACGGACGCCCGGACACGCCCGCCCGCGCCATGGCCGGCAGGTCCGTCGTGGGCAACCCGCGCTGGATCTCCGCCAGGCCCCGCTCCGTGCCGCTCTGGCTCGCGACCGGCGGGGGGGCTGCCCAGTCGATCAGGTTCGCCACCAGGTGCAGGAAGTCGACCCGCAGGGCCAGGTCGCTGTCCTGCACGCCAAAGCCCAGCGCGACCAGCGGCCGACCGGACAGCTCGCCGCGGACGGCGATGGGATGGCCCCCCGCCTCGACCAGGGCCCCGCCCGATCCGGGAACCGCCAGGGGGTACGCCTGCCGCACGACCACCGTGTCCAGCTCGACATACCGCAGGATGCGATCATCGAACGCCCAGCGGTTGACCGCAGGCGCCTGGATGGGCTCGCCGGTCTGCAGCCCCAGGCTCGGAATGGCCGGTCCAAACGCCACGATCGCCCCACTCGGCGGGGGCCGCGCCGGGGCCTCGAGCACGGCCAGATCCAGGTCGGTGAGCGACTGGGAGGCGTCGGGCTCGACGATGGTCACGTCCGCGCGCGGATGCAGCTTCAGGGCGGTCGCGAGCAGGCCATCCGGGCGATCGGTGACCAGGCCGATCCGCACCAGGCTGGCGGCGTCCAGCGAGGCGGTCGCGACGTCATCGCCCGGGTCGCTGCCCCCGTCGGACACGATCCGCGCCTCCAGCTGCTGGCCCGGACCGTCCAGCCGGCGCACGGAGGTGAACGAGCCGTGCGGCTCCAGATCGGTGCTGATCGCGTCCACCAGCACCCCGTCCAGACGCAGCTCGACGTCGACCGGGGTCGGCTCGTCG
>CALATR010000496.1 GCA_937891875.1 uncultured Pseudomonadota bacterium
GGCTGGGCAGGCTCTGCGCGCGGCACGCCGTTTGCGTCGCGGCGGACGTCTGCTGAGGCCTGGTAGACCACCCTGCGGGCGGCGGCGATGCTGCCCTGGGGCTCGTGGGGGGCGGTGATGTGCCAGGGGTTGAACGCCAGGTTCTCCCCATAGGTCGCCTGGCCGCGCGCGGTCACGTCCTGGCGGGGGAGGATCAGCGTGGCGACGTGCTGGCGGGGGGCCTCGGCGTTGGTCCAGCGCACGGTCAGGCGGTCCGTCGGCAGGGTGGCGGATACCTGGACCAGCAGGCGAAAACGAACCTCGTCCTTGCACAACCGGTCGGAGAGATCCGTGGCCAGCGCGTCGGGATCGTCCGAGGCGGGGCCCGTGATCGGGACCGCGGGCTGCAGGGTGAGCTTGCAGGCCTGGCCCTCGCCGAAGCCCAGCGCGATGACCGAGTGGAAGTCGATGCCCAGCACACTGGCGACGTCCTTCTCCATGTCGGCGAGGATCTGCCTGGTGACGGGATGATCGTCGAGCCAGGCCTCGCCCTTGCCCGAGAGCGAGGCTCTTGTGAACGCGCACATGTCCTTGGCGTCGTCCACGAAGAAGACGTCGTGGTTCTGCAGGATGAGGTCGGCGGTGGGCGCATCCTCATCCGGAGGCAACAGCTTTCTGCCGGGCACCTCGAAGAGCTTGATGCCGAGGCCGACCGTGCTGCGGCGCTCGGAGGCCTGGTCGGGGATGTCGCTGGAGAAGCGCACCCAGGCGGGGAAGCTCCGCGCCTCGGCGAACAGGCCGACCCGCAGGGCGTCGGGCAGCCCGTCCCGGACCTCGAGGCGACCGTGGGCGACCCCGTGCAGGCGCAGGAAGACCGGGCGGCGGGCGGGGCACTGCCCCCGGGCCAGGCGTCCCCGCTGGACCTCGTCCACGAACATCTGGCGCAGTCCCTCGATCGGGTCCGCGTCGCACTCCGCCGCCATGGGGCCTCCCTCGTGTACCGAGCGTGGGTCCACGCTAGCAGGGTGCTTTGGGGATCCGGCGTTTCAGCGCATTTCTGACTCGGGCGAAGAGGGGACCGATCTGCGCTGTGGCGGGCAGCCGGCTGACATCGACTGTCATCGCCCGCTGCTGGGAGCGCCAGGGACGGCTGGGCGTCGGCCCACGACGAGAGGCGTATGATGCCGCCGGAGGTCTCATGCGCCGGTGGTTCGCGATGCTGGTGCTGCTCGCCGGATGCGCGGGTGGCACCTCCAAGGATCCGGTCTACCAGGGGATCATCGAGCTGACCGAGATCACGGTGGGCTTCGAGGTGGGCGGTCGGGTCCTGGAGCTCGATGTGGAGGAAGGAAGCCACGTCGAACGCGGGGATCCGGTCGGTCGACTGTCCGCGTCCCTGGCCGAGCTGGAGGTGGAGGCGAAGGAGGCGGAGCTGTCCGCCGCCCGGGCCGACCTGGGCGTGCTCGCCGAGGGGAGTCGCCCGGAGGAGCTCCGCACCGCCCAGGCCGAGCTCCGGGCGGCGCAGAAGGTGCTGAACGTCGTGGATCAGAGCGTCGAGCGTCAGCGCGGTCTGGTGCAGGACGGTGCTGCGCCCCGCGCATCTCTCGACGACCTGATCACCCGCCAGGCCGAGGCCCGCGGCAAGGTGGACGTCGCCGAGCAGCGCCTGCACCTGCTGCGCGCCGGAACCCGCCAGACCCAGCTCGACGGCATGATGTCCCGGGTCGAGGCCAGCGAGCGCGGGCTCGCCGCCGCCCGGGAGCGCCTGTCCCTGCACACCCTCGACGCGCCTTCCGAGGGCGACATCGTCGACGTGCTCATCGACCCCGGGGAGATCGTGTCTCCAGGCGCTCCGGTGGTCGTGCTCGCCGACCGGCAGCACCCCTACGTCGAGGTCTTCGTGCCCCAGGAGGACATCGCCGGCGTGCGGCCCGGGCTGTCGGCCAGCGTCCGAGTCGATGCCTTCGACCAGCCCTTTTCCGCGACGGTCGAGCACGTGAACCGCCGCACCGAGTTCACCCCCCGCTACCTGTTCTCCGAGTCCGAGCGCGCCAACCTCGTGGTCCGGGTGCGCCTGCGCATCGAGGATCCCGACCGCAAGCTGATCGCCGGGGTGCCCGCCCGGGCGGTGCTCTCCCGCGAGGCCACAGCGCCGTGAGCGAGCCGGTCGTCATCCGGGCGGAGCACCTGGCGCGCCACTTCGGCCCGCTGGTCGCGGTGCGCGACGTCAGCCTCACCGTGCACAAGGGCGAGATCTTCGGCGTGCTGGGCGCCAACGGCGCAGGCAAGTCGACCACCGTGCGCATGCTCACCGGACTGCTCGACCCCACCTCCGGCTCCGCCACCGTCGTCGGCTTCGACGTGGCCCGCCATCCCGACGAGGTGAAGAAGCGGATCGGGTACATGACCCAGGCCTTCTCGCTGTACAAGGACCTCACCGTCCGCGAGAACCTCTCGTTCTACGGGGCGATCTACGGACTGAGGGGCCGCGCGCTGCGCGACCGGATCCGCGCAGCCATGCACCAGGCGGGCCTGACCGATCGCGCCCGGCAGCTCGCGGGAACGCTGTCTGGAGGCTGGCGCCAGCGCCTGGCGCTCGCCTGCGCGACGCTCCACGAACCCCAGCTGCTCTTCCTCGACGAGCCCACCGCCGGGGTGGATCCGGTGAGCCGGCGCGAGTTCTGGGATCGCATCCACCGCCTCGCCAGCGAGGGCACGACGATCCTCGTCACCACCCACTACATGGACGAGGCCGAGCGCTGCCACCGGCTCGCCTTCATCTTCCGCGGCAGCGTGCTCGACATCGGATCCCCGGCGGAGATCCTGGAACGTCGGGCACTTCGAGTGGCGGAGCTGGTCGTGCCCGGAGACCCGGCCCGAGCACGGGAGGCCGCCGAGGAGCTGCGCCACGAGCCGCGGGTCGAGGAGGTCAGCCACTACGGTGGGGTCGTGCGGGTCGCGACCCACCACAAGGCCGATCCGGTGGAGGTCGTGCACGCGGTGCTCGGCGATGCGCTCCCGGCGAAGGAGGTCCGCGCCACCATCGAGGACGCCTTCGTGTCGATGGTGCGGGAGGACGCGCGGGACGCGGCCGAGGGGGCCGAGGCGTGAGACGCATCGTCGCGGTCGCGGTCAAGGAGCTGCGCCAGCTGGTCCGGGATCGGCTGACGCTCGCGATGATGGTCGCCATCCCCATCGTGCAGCTGCTGGTGTTCGGCTGGGCGATCAACACGGATGTACGCCACATCCCGACGGTCGTGCTCGACCACGACGGGTCCTCGCACAGCCGCGAGCTGGTGCACAGCCTGGAGGCCACGGGCTCGTACGAGATCCTGGGTGCGGTCGTCGACGAGGCCGCGGTGCACCGGGCCCTGCGCTCCGGGACCGCCCGGGTCGCCATCGTGATCGACGCCCGCTTCGGACAGGACCTGGAGCGCGGCGAGACCGCCCGGGTGCAGCTTGTTGTCGACGGCTCCGATCCCCAGACCGTGGCCAGCGCGACCAACACCGCCACGTCGCTGGGGGCGGCCCGCTCGCTGTCGATGAGCCTGCAGCGCCTGTCCGCGGCCGGTCGACCGGCCCAGGAGCCCATCCACGTCGAGCCGACCACCTGGTACAACCCGGAGCTCCGCACCGCCGTCTACATCGTGCCTGGCCTGATCGGCGTCATCCTCACCATGACCATGGTCATGCTCACGGCCATGGGCATCGCCCGCGAGCGCGAGCGCGGCACCCTGGAGCAGCTGATCGTCTCGCCGATCACCTCGCTGGAGCTGATGGTCGGCAAGATCGTGCCCTACGTGATCATCGGCTACGTCCAGGTGGCGCTGATCCTCGTCGTCGCCCGGCTCGTCTTCGACGTGCCCATCGTCGGCAGCGTGCCCTTGCTCTTCCTGCTCGCCTTCCTGTTCATCGCGGCGAACCTGGCGTTGGGACTGTTCTTCTCGACGCTCGCCCGGACCCAGCAGCAGGCGATGCAGATGTCCTTCTTCTTCCTGCTACCCAGCATCCTGCTGTCCGGCTTCATGTTCCCGTTCGAGGGCATGCCCTGGCTGGCGCAGGTGCTCGCCCACGCCCTGCCCCTCACCCACTTCTTGCGGATCGTGCGCGGCATCGTGCTCAAGGGTGCCGGCATCACCGACCTGCTGGGCCCGATCGCCTGGCTCTCGGTGATCGTGGTCGTGCTGGTGGCGATCAGCGCCCTGCGGTTCCGCAAGAAGCTGGGCTGACCGCGGGCACTGCCGTCCACGGGGCCAGCCCAGCGGAGGATCAGCGGCCCGGATCCTCGCCGCGGCCATCACCGTCACCGCCGCGGCCATCGCCGTCGCCGCGACCGGGATCATCCTCGCAGTCCCTGGCGATGATGCTGCCGATCCGGCCCATCAGCTCCTCCATGGTGCCGCAGTCGTCGGACCAGCTGCCACGGTTGCACTCGCTGAGGTAGCGCGCCTCGATCTCGTCGTACCAGCGCTCGAGGTCCTCGCAGAAGCTGCTGGCGTCGTCGTCGTCCCAGCCCTCCTCGCCGCGCTCGATCCGGCGCTTGAGGTCGTCGAACGTCATCTCCTCGGCGGGCTCGTCGACGCCCTCGTCGATCGCGCCACCGGTGCAGGCGCTCAGCAGGCTCAGGGCGAGCGCCAGGGTCAGGGTGCGGATGGTCATGGTTCCTCCAGGTCTCTCGTTGCATGGGGTCCGGTCGCTCCGGACACCCTGGAGGCTAGCCGTCTCGGCGCTCGCTGTACGGATTCAGACGCGGATCCAGCTCAGAATCCGTACAGCACGATCTGTACAAGGGGCACAGATAATAGTGGCCATATCGAAATGATCGGTGGTACATGGAGGGCATGGTCCGTACAAGTCCATCGCCGCCACACCTCCAGAACTATCTGGACTACAAGGACTTCCTCCGCGACTGGTTCGACTGGAAGAAGGAGGTCTCGCCGCGCTTCTCCCACCGTGCGTTCGCCCGGCGCATGGGGCAGAGCAGCCCGAGCATCGGCGTGGATCTGGTCGCTGGAAGGCGGCGGATCACGCCAGCGCTGCAGGAGCCCCTGTGCAAGGCGCTCAAGCTCAAGGCGGAGGAGCGGCGCTACCTGGGCCTGCTGATCGACCTGGAGCGCGCCCGTACCCCGGACGAGGAGAACCAGGCGTGGGAGCGGCTCTCGGCCCATCGCTGGTTCCAACAGGCCCGCCGGGTGGAGGGGGAGGGCTTCCGCTACGTGTCCGACTGGACGTGTCCGGCCATCCGGGAGCTGGCGTTGCGGGGGGACTTCCAGGAGGACCCAGCCTGGGTCGCTCGCACCCTGCGCCCTCAGATCACCGAGGCCCACGCCCGCCGCTCGCTGGAGACGCTCTTCGAGCTGGGGCTGCTGTCGCGGAGGGAAGACGGCACCGTCGTGCAGGCCGAGGCTTCCGTCGTGACGCCAACCCAGGTGCAGGGCCTCGCCGTGCACAACTACCACCACGGCGTGTTCACCCTCGCGCGAGAGGGAATCACCCGATTCGACAGGGAAGAACGGCACTACATGGGTGTGACCGTGTGCGTGCCCGAGTCCCTGATGCCCGAGCTGAAGGACGAGATCGCGGCGTTCACCCGCCGCTTGCTCGACAAGTGCGACAACGCCGAGGGATCGCCGGAGCGGGTCTACCAGATCCAGCTCGCGGTGTTCCCGCTGAGTGCCTCGCCGCTGGAGGAGACATGATGACCCGGAACCTCGTGCTGCTGCTGGTGCTCGCCGGCTGCACCGACCCTGCCCAAGGCACGATCGTCGGCAACCCCGGCCTGGACGTGCTCCGGCTCGCCAGCGGGCTCGACGTGCGCACCGACGCCGCGGAGGTGGCGGTCGATCAGATCGTCCTCCGCGACTGCGAGGGCGTCGCCACGGCCGTACAGGTGGGCGCGACCCTCGACCTGGTGGACGGCGACGGCTTCGACGCCCCCGACGGCACGTTCTGCGAGGTGGAGGTGCGCTTCGCCGGCGACCTCACCGCGCAAGGCGTCACGACCAACGGGACCGCGAGCCCGGTCTCGCTGACCCTGGAGCTCCAGCCGGCGATCATGACCGGCACGGCCTTCACGGTGGGCGAGGATCCGCTGGTCATCGAGCTCGCCTACCCGCAGTGGTTCGCCGTGGCCGAGCTCGTGGAGGGGGCCGAC
>CALATR010000497.1 GCA_937891875.1 uncultured Pseudomonadota bacterium
CCGCTCGCTCGATGAGGGCGCGGGCGACGGGATGGGCCGGACAGCGCACGCCGACCGTGTCGAGGCCGGCGCAGGTGAGGTCGGGCACGGCGAACCCCCGCGGCAGCACCAGGGTGAGCGGTCCGGGCCAGGCGGCGGCGACCAGGCACTCGGCGGCGTGGCGACCGGCGGGCTGCAGGGCGGACAGGTCGATGATTCCGTCTCGGTCGAGCCCGTCGAGGGAGGTCGTGGCGACGTGCAGGATCAGCGGGTTGAAGCTGGGGCGGTCCTTGGCCGCGTAGATCCGGGCGACCGCGGCGGCGTCCAGACCGTTCGCCGCCAGGCCGTAGACGGTCTCGGTGGGCATGCCCACCAGCTGGCCGGCACGCAGGGCGCGGGCGGCGCGGGTCAGGGCGTCATCGCTTGCGGGCTGCACCTGGCTCATGCCCTCCCTTGCCCCCGACCCGTCCGTCGCGCTACCCCGACGCCGCTGGAGATCTGATGCTCAACCTGGCGTCCGACACCGAGGCCGGCTGGGTGCAGCGCGTCGAGCAGCGCCTCGACCACCTGCTCCTCGACCACGCCCACTGCGAGAAGAAGGCCGCAAGCACGGCGATCAACCTGATCTTCCGCTACCAGATGCGGCCGGAGATGGTGCGCCCGCTGTCGGAGCTGGCCCGGGAGGAGCTGCAGCACTTCGAGCTGATGCTCGACGTGCTCGAGGCTCGCGGGATCCCCTTCGACATCCTCCAGCCCAGCCCCTACGCCGGCGAGCTGATGGCCTGCGTGCGCAAGGGCGAGCCCCAGCGCCTCATGGACACCCTGCTGGTGCTCTCGCTCATCGAGGCCCGGTCCTGCGAGCGCATGAAGCGCCTGTCCGAGGAGCTGTCCGATCCCGAGCTGCGCGCGCTCTACAAGGACCTGCTCGCCAGCGAGGCCCGCCACCACCACGGCTATGTCGACCTGTGCACCGGCTACTACGGCCGCGAGGCCACCCGGGCCCGGCTCAAGGAGCTGGCGGCGGAGGAGGCGCGGATCCTGGACGGGGCACCGAGGGATCAGGTGCGCATGCACACCTGATCAGAAGACCTGCATCAGCAGGGCGAGGGAGCCGAGCAGCACGACGTAGAGCGTCGCCAGCAGGAGCGGCACGCCAAAGGCGGTGGCGGTCGCGGCGAACGGGCCGACACCCCAGGGCGCCCGGAAGTTGACGGTCAGGCCGCGGGCGGTGGCGTGCATGAGGGTGGCGGGCGCGCCGAAGAAGACGCCCCAGAACCACCCTGCGAGGCCGATCATGAGCAGAACGGCCGGTCCTTCGTTGCCGCCCCAGAACAGCAGGCCGAGCGCTCCGCCGACCAGGCCGCCGGCCGCTCCGGCGGTGCCGATCCACAGCCCGCCGAGAAAGAGACCCGCAACCTGGCTCATCAGGAGCAGGGCGAGGGGGCTGTCCCGGCGAGCGAGGGCGACGCCGAGGCGACCGGGTGCATCGAGCGCACCGAACACCACGCCGAGCGCGGTGGAGGTGGCGATGGCGGTCAGCAGGGTCGCCGACGTCGCCGCGATCGCCGTCCAGGCGTGCTCGCTCGGAATGATGACCACGACGATCGCCGCGTAGAGCCAGATCGGCGCGCTCACCCCCAGCGCGGTGCCGAGCCCGGTGAGGATGCCGTCCAGCACGGGCTTCGTGGCCAGACGGTGCTCGGCGACGGCGTCCGCGAGGGCGTCCAGCTCCCAGGCCTCGGGCTCGAGGACCGCGGGTTCGTCGGACATCAGATCCCTCCGAGCACGAGGAGGAAGCCCGGGAAGGACAGGATCGCCGTGACGACCAGGGCGGCGACGTGGGCGAGCCACCAGGGCATGCCGCTGTTCAGGGTCCAGCCGCGCACGGCGCAGAAGACCGCGACGCCGGGCGTGCCCACGACGGCACCCAGGACGCCGCCGAAGAAGCCGAACACGGCCAGCGCACCGAGGGGATCGGGGGGCGACGAGAACAGCGACATGATGGCGATCATGCCCGCACCGCCGGCCACACCGGCGGAGCCCGCCCACACGACGCCCATGGGCAGCCCGATCAGGCCGGCGACCAGCGGCCGCCAGGGACGGGCAGGCAGCCGGCGGGGCATGTCGAGCAGTCCGAGGAGCAGGCCGCTGAAGAGGCCGAACAGCTCGGAAGATACGATGAAGCCGGCAAACTCGACGCCGTCGTCGATGAGCAGGGCGGCCACGCCGGGTCCGATGCCCCCGAGCAGCAGCCCGAGCACGGCCCACACGAACATGCCCTGGGCCGACGCGCGCAGGCGGTCGGTGCGGTCATCGACGTCGACGTCCACGGGCGGATCGACCGCGACCTCGCTCACAGCCGGGTCCAGTGCTCGCCGCGGAGCTCGGCCAGGCCGTGGCGCCGCAGCCAGAGGAGGTGGGTCGTGATCTGGCGGGCGGCGATCCGGTGGTAGCGGGGGTCGAAGTCGGCGCCGTAGACGCGGGGCACGAGCTCGAGCGCGGTCTGGGAGCCCCCCGTCCCCAGCGCGTCGCCGATCTGCTCGGTCCGCATGTGCCGGTGGGCGGCGTACATGCCGATGAGCGCCTGGGGCTCGGTGAGATCGGGCCCATGGGACGGCAGGAGCACCCGCGGCGTCCGCGCCTTCATGCGCTCCAGGCTCTGCAGGTAGTCCTCGAGGTCGCCCTCGTCGGGATCGAGCAGGATGGTGCCGATCCCCGCGACCATGTCCCCGGCGATCATCCAGCCGTCATCGAGGTCGTGGAAGACGAGGTGCCCGCCGGCGTGCCCCGGGGTGTGCAGGGGCTTCACCCGGCGTCCCCCCCAGGCCTGCTCCGTCTCGTCGATGATCGCGTCGACAACGACCTTGCCTTCGAGCAGGCGCGCGGTCTCGGCGTGGGCCTGGATCGGTGCGTCGATGCCGTGCTCGGCCAGGTCCTCCTGCAGCTTCATGGCGCCAGCGACGTGGTCGTGGTGGTGGTGGGTGAGGACCAGCCGGGCCACGGTCTCCCCCGCACGCACGTGGTCGAGGAGCGTGTCCAGCAGGCGATCCTGCTCGTCCTCGTACGGGCTCGCCGGGTCCACCACCGTCAGCTCGCCCTCGCCGACGATCCAGGTGTTCGTGTGGGTCGCCGGAGGCAGTGTGGGCGTGCGGAACGCGATCGTCGTGAGGCCAGGGTGCATGCTCGGGGCGTATCTCGTGAGCGCGTAGCAGGGTGCATCCGCTCGGAACCTGCGGCGCCCCACGTGTTCTGCAGGGGGCATGTGGGGTGCCCTTCTCAGAGCGGAGCTGATCCGGCGTGGCCGCGGTCGCGCCCAGTACGTGCTGCGCGCGGCCTGGGTGGTCGCGCTGTACGGCATCGTGGTCGGGCTGTACGCGGCGGGCACGTACGGGCTGGGGGTCGAAGGCGAGCGGATCGGCGCCTTCATCCTGGGTCAACTGCGAGACGGGCAGGCGATGATCGGCTGCACCCTGGCCGCGGCGATCGGCGCCCGGGGCCTGTACGAAGATCGGGTCGGCGGCGCCCTCGAGCTGGTGGCGCTCACCCGCATGTCCCCGGTGCAGCGCTGGCTCGAGCGCACGGCGGTCCACCAGCTGCAGCTGATGGGGCTCGCCCTGGCCAGCGCGCCGGTGCTCGTCACCTGCCTCGCCTGGGGTGGGGTGCAGCCGGTCGAGATCGTGCTCACCGCGACCGGCTGTCTCGTCAGCATCGCGGTCATGGGGGCGGTGGGCGCGCTGATGGCTCTGCGGACCGACCGGGTGCTCTGGGCCTGGCTGGGCGCGATGGTGTGGGGCTGGTTCGTGCTCATCGCCCTGCCTGTCTTCGTGGCGCTCGCCGGCTGGCGGATCTCCGATCGCCTGGACGCGGCGCTGTCCCCGGACGTGTGGCTGACCCCACGGGTGGCGCCCTTCTCGCCCCTGTGGGCGGGAGCGGTCGCCGACACCTGGGAGGGGGGCTGGGGGGTGCTGACCGGGGCCGCACTCCTCGGAATGGTGCTGCTTCGAGGCGGAGAAACGCTCGGTCGCACCTCGGGTGGACGCTCCTGGGTGGGGCGGGTCGTGTCTGCGGTGGTGTGGGGGCTGGGCGTGCTCGTCGGCGTGGGCATGCTCTTCGATGCGGTCCGCCTGCCCGACCTCGGCACCTGGCGCCCGCTGGTCCAGGCGGTCGCGGTCCGTGGCTTCCTGCTCGCGGCGGTTTGGGCGGCGCTCGACGTGCTCGAGCTCCTCGTCCGCCCTCGGATCCGCAGACGACGGCGCTCCTGGTTCGGCCCGTGGCTCGATCGGGAGCTGCGCTCGGGGGCTCACGGCGGGGTCGGGGTCCCCGGCTGGTGGGTGGCCGGCGGGGTCGGACTGCTGGCGCTGATGGGGTGGTGGAGCCTGCCGCCCCTGTCCACCCGGGTGGAGACGCTGGCGTGGTCGCAGGCGGCGGCGATGCTCGGGTTGGTGATGACCCTGTTGTCGGCGCTCTTGTCCACCGCGGAAGACCGGCGCTCGGCGGCCGGCCTGGCGATGAGCCCGCGCGGCCCGCGGAGGCTGTTGCGGGCGCGGCTCGTAGGGGTTGGCGTGCGCTCCCTGCCGCTGCTGATGGTCGCGGCCCTGCTGCGCGATCCCGCCCTGTGCGTGTGGGCGCTCGCCTTCTGGGCCGCGGTCACGACGGCGACGCTGGGCTTTGGCTGGGGCCTGCGCCGGCCGGCGGTCGCCTGGATGGTGGTCCTCGGCGTCGCCTTCGTGTTCAGCATCGGCCTCGCCCAGTCCACCCTGTGGGGTGCTGTGGGGGGCCAGCTGCAGCAGGCGCTCGGGCCGTTGGTGGCCCGGCACACGCCGTCCTGGGAGGTCCTGGGGGTCTCGACGGTCGGCTACGCCGTCGTGGCAGGGATCATCGACGCGGTGGTCGCGGTGCGGCTGCGGCCGTGGCTGGCGAGGGGAGCGCGGTAGGCCCCCTTCGACCTGCGGAGCCCCGACCTACAGCAGGATGTTGAACGCGAGCAGCAGGGCGAGCACGGTCACGGTCGCGGTGGCCACGTACGGGGCGGCCTGCACGACGAAGTCCTGCTCCGGGGGCTCGGGATCCGCGCGATCGTCGCGCTCCCAGGGCCAGCGAGCATTGGCCAGGAAGCTCGGCTTTGGCGTGATGGCGTCCTGGTCTTCGTCGCCCAGACCCAGCGCGGGCAGGCTGGGTGCGGCGGCCCGGCGGGCGCTGGTCGGGCGCATCGGCGTGTCCAGGCCCAGCTCCGGTCCGGCGAAGTGCGGGTCGGTGAACGGCACGACGGTGGGCGCCGGCCGATGCAGGGACGGCGTGGGGGTCACCATCATGCCGACGGGCTCGTCGTCGAGATCGTCGAGGTCGTCGAGGTCGTCGAAGCTGTCGATGCTCACGGCGACTGGCACGGCGGCTCGCCGGTCGACGACCGGTCCGGTGAGGTCCTCGATGAGCGGGTCCTCGACGAGCAGATCGTCGTCGTCCTCGTCCAGCTCGACGGCGACCGCCCGCACGGGTCGGGGGGCGGCCTCGGGCTCGGGCACTTCCATGCCGGGGAGCGTCGGCGCGGGCTGGTCGCCGTAGCTGGGCTCGGGGCTGGCGGTGAGGGGCGGCTCGTCGTCCTCGTCCTCGTCGTCGAGCTCGAAGTCGACCGACACGGCGACCGGGCGCACGCGCAGGGTCGGAGCCGCGACCGGCTCGGGACGCTCGCCGGGCAGGCTGGCGAGCTCCTCATCGGTGAGCTCGACGCGCACGATGTCGCTGGGGGGAGGCGTCGGGGACATGCGCAGGGTCGCAGGCGACACGCTGACGCTGACCGGGCTGCGGACCGGCGGGATGTCGAGCATGGGCTCGTCGTCTTCGAGCATCTCGGTCGCCATCTCGGTGGGCAGCGCGTCCTCGCCGTCGACCTCGTCCCGACCCGGCTTCAGGTCCCGCTTGCTGGCGAGCTCGGTGGGCAGGATGTCCTCGGCCAGGTCGGTCTCGATGCGCACCGGAGTCCCGGCATCGAGGCCGGAGGAGGTCGCGATGCCGGCGACGGGCACGTCCTCGGGCACCTGGTCCGGGTAGACGATGGCCATCGACTCGGCGGGCAGGGTGCGGGCGGGGCGGATGCGAGCGCTGGGCGCGTCCCCTTCGGATGCGGCGCGGGAGGCGGACTGGATCTCGGGCGGCAGGTCGCGCGGATCGACCGGGGCGCTGCGCACGGTGATGGTCGGGCCCTTGGCGCGCGGGCCGGCGGGCACGTCGGTGGTGGCGGTCGCCGGATCCTCGACCTTGGCGACCGCGACGGGCGGCGCCTCCTCCTCGATCTGCACGGGCACGGCCACGGGTGCTGCGATGACGGCGGGCGCCGGCTTGGAAGGTACCTGATCCGCCGGCTTTGGCGAGCCGTCCTGGTACAGCCACGACGCCAGGGCGCGGCGATCGGAGGTGCCTCCAGCGCGGCGGGCCAGGGCGAGCAGCTCCAGGCGGACCGGATGCAGGCTGGGGAAGCGCAGGGTGGGGTTGGCGTCCATCAGGCGGCGCACGAGGCGGCCGAGGGCGGGCCACTGGCGGGCGACCGGGTCGACGAAGTCGTCGATGACGCCACCGCGGGGATCGGCGTCCACGACGCCAGGCGACCACGGCGTGCGACCCGTGACCAGCGACACGATGAGGGCGCCCAGGCTCCACTGATCGGTGAGCGCGGTCGCCGACTCGCCCCGCGCCCGCTCCGGCGGCAGCCAGGAGAACGGCGGGCGGGCCTCCGCATCGCCCAGGCCCCACACCATCAGCGCGCCGTCGGCGGCGAGGGTGACGTTGTCGGACGAGAGGTGTCCGTGGTGGAACCCGCGTCCGTGGGCGTGGGCGAGGGCCTCGGTCACGTCCAGCGCCAGGTCGAGCAGGGTGGCGGGGGTCATGGTGACGTCGCCGAGCACGCGGGCCTCGACCAGGCGGCCGAGCGATGCACCGGGCTTGGCGTCCACAGCCAGGGCGCCGCTGCCCTCGTACAGCGCCACCGCCTTCGGGAAGCGGGGATCCTCCACCGCGCGGAGCACGTCGAACTGGCGCTGCACGGCGGCCAGCTCGCGGGTCGTCGGGGCGGGCCCGAGCAGGCGGACCAGGACCTCGGCCGGCTGGCGGCGGGTCAGTCCGGTGCGGGAGGCGCGGTACCAGGCGCCGGCCCCGGGGATCTCGACATCATCGGAGATCTCGAAGGGACCGACCCGAAGGCCGATGGCGGACATGGGGAGC
>CALATR010000498.1 GCA_937891875.1 uncultured Pseudomonadota bacterium
CACCCGGGAGCTGTCGGACGAGGCCCAGAACCTGGCCGCCACCCTCGACGAGTTCGACCGTCTGGTCGCGTTCAACGTCGAGCTGGCCACCGGCGAGCTCGAGCTGCTCGACAAGAGCGCGGTGCCCGACGCCACGCGCAGCCTCGTGCACGACATGATCATCGGCAACCTGACCCGGGCGCGGGGCAAGCTGGAGGCGGTGCGGGAGAGCTCGGATGCCTGGGGTCAGCGCGCCGTCTCCGGCGTCGACCACGCGGTCCTCGGCGAGCTGGACGCGCTGCGGGCGCAGATCCAGGAGGGGCGGGTCAGCGAGCTGCGCATGCGCCTGCTCCGCGAGGCTGCCGCCGGTCGTCGCATGGTGCGTCGGGCGGGCGGGCTCGCCGGCATCGGTCGCTCGCTGGTCGTGGCCTTCGAGGAGATCGCCCAGCAGCTGCTCGGCCCCAGCGGCATGCAGCAGGCCCAGCGTGCCCTCGGCCTGCCGGTCAAGGCCGCCGAGCGCCGTCCCGAGCCCAAGACCTTCTCCGAGATCACCCCCGAGGCCGAGCTGCCGATGGTCTACCGGCGGCTGTTCAGCGATGCCGCCATGGAGGCCGGCGACCTGCTCACCGGACGGCGCACCGAGCTGGAGCGGGCCCGCCGCGTGCTGGACGGCGACCTGGGCGGACGACTGCGCTCGGTCGCGCTGGTCGGGGCGCCCGGCGTCGGCAAGCGCGCCCTCACCAGCGCGCTGATCCGCAAGGTCGACACGCGGGACATCGAGCGCATCCAGCTGACTGGCCCGGTAGCGGCCGACGAGGTCTCCACCTGGTTCGATCCCGAGGTGCGCGACCGCCTGTACGTCGTCGAGGGCTTCCAGTGGCTCTTCAGCATGGAGCCCGGCGGCATGGACCCCCTGCGCGCCTTCGCGCGCGGCCTCGTGCGCGACGACGGGCGCAACCGCTGGCTGGTGCACGTCGACAGCGCGCTGTGGCGCTTCGCCGACCGGGTGGCCGAGCTGGAGGACGCCTTCGCCGAGGTCGTCGAGCTGGCGCCGCTCTCGGTCGACGCCCTGGGTGAGGCGATCCTCGCGCGCCACGCGATGAGCGGGTACGCCCTGACCTTCGAGAGCGACCCCGGACTGGGATGGCAGCTTCGAGCGCTGTTCCGGCCGGCCGACGACGCGCCCGATCGCACCAGGGAGGCGTGGTTCGCCAGCCTCCACCGCGCCACCGGCGGCCTGCTCACCGACGCCCTGCGCCTGTGGATGGCCTCGATCGTCCGGGTCGACGAGGACAAGGGCCACGTGGTGCTGGGCGAGATCCCCGAGGGCCCGCTCGACGCCCTGCGCCAGCTCCCCGACCACGACCTGCTGACCCTGCGGCTCATCTCCCGCCAGGGCGAGATGTCGGTCACGACCCACGCGTGGCTCTTCCGCAACAGCGAGGTCAGCTCGGAGGCCCACCTCGGGCACCTGGCCCACCTGGGGCTGCTCCGCCGGGGCAAGGTCGGCTACGCGGTCGCCTCCCACCTCAACGGAGCCGTCAGCCGCGTGCTCGAGGAGCGGGGGTGGGACGCATGATCGCCGTGCTGCTGATCCTGTGGAGCACGCTCTCCCTGGCCGCCCCGGAGACCGGTCCGCCAACCGCGGTGGACCCGGACGACGCCCCGGTCGCGACCGCGCCGCCAGCGGCGACCCCGACGGACACGGACGTGGCGCGGGACGCGGACACGGCGGACACCGACCCGCCGCTGGACACCGATCCGCCCGACACGGACCCGCCCGCCGACACCGACGTGCCTACCACCGTCGAGGAGCCCATCCCTCCGGGTCCCCGCGTCGATCTGGACTGGCCGGAGGGCTGGGACGCCTTCGTCGGGCCGATGCCGCCGCCCCCGGGTGAGGTCGACGAGCCCCCGACCGAGGAGGCCGACAGCGAGAGGCACACCGACGACGGGCACACCGACGACGGGCACACCGACGACGGGCACACCGACGAGCCCGCAGCTGACGCCACGGACGACACCGACGCCGCCCACACGGACGAGACGCACGGGGATGCGCACGGAGATGGCGCCCACGACCCGGAACAGGACACCGACGGCCCCGCCGTGGTCGACGTGCCCGAGGACTCGCCCCCCGATCGCGGCATCGAGGGCCCCCACCTGCAGCCCTTCCTGCCCAGCCTGCCCCTCCGCGGCATCGGCCCGGCCCTGGCGCTCACCTTCCTGACCGGCCTGTGCTGGATCCTCGCCCGAGCACTGGGACCCGTCCGCGAGTGGCTCGCCCCGACCGGCGCGCTCCCGGTCGCCGCCACGACGCTGCAGCAGGTGCTCCGCGTCCTGGCGCTGTTCTTCGGCTTCGGCGTCCTCGCGGCCATCGTGCCTGCGAACCTCGAGCCCGCCCTGCCGTGGGTCGTGCTGGCTGGCGCCGTCGCCCTGGGCTGGAGCACCCGAGACGTCGCCCCCGACTTCGTCGCCGGCCTGCTCATGGCCGCCGAGCGCAAGATCCGGCCCGGCCGCTGGATCGACACCGGCACGGTCAGCGGCGTCGTCGAACAGGTCGGCCTGCGGGTCACCTGGGTGGTCGACGCTACCGGCCGCCGGGTCGTCATCCCCAACCGCACGTTCCTGTCCGGCATCGTCGCCACCGATCGCGGCCAGTGGCCCAGCATCGAGGTCGTGCTCCGCGTCCCCGGAGAGCACACCCCCAGCGCCATCCGCCGGGTGCTCGAGGACGCGGTGCTGGTCAGCCCGTGGACCGCCCCCCTGCCGCCGGAGATGGTCCGCGAGGAGCAGGAGGCCGGCCTGTGGCGCGTCCGGGCGCGGGTGCTGGAGGGTCGGTTCGCAGACCGCTTCGAGGGCGCCCTGCGCGAGCACGTCGAGGAGGCCCTCACCGTGGACCTGGGCCTGCGCGACCGCATGCGCAGCACCCGACCCCGGCAGCGCTGGGACGTCAAGCCCGAAGATCCGCCCTGATCGCCGTGGATCGGGCAGCAAAGACGGCGACGACCCGCCCCTCGGAGTGAGGGACGGGCCGTCTGGAGAGAGAGCTTGAAGGTTGTCGTGGGAGGGCGTCCCCGCGGACCGCACCCGAGCCGAGATGGTCGGTACCAGGATGGCACCGCCCCCTCCACCATCGACCCGGACGCAGCCCACAGGGGACGCCTCTACGTCAATGCAGACCCTGTGCCAGGAATCGATCCCCACGCGATGGGGATCGCCGTCCAACCTCATACAGGATCCGAAGATCCGATGCGTCGATTCACAGACAGACGTCCCGAGTGCCGCGGTGTAGGCTCCAGCCGGAGGTGAGCATGCGCAGGGTGTGGTGGCTGCCAGCCGCGGTGGTGCTGTCGGCGTGCGGTGGCGACAAGCTGATCGTCGATCCCGGGTCCATTGACTGGGGAGACGTCGACTTCAACGACCCGGTGCCCGCGACCGGCCACGATCCGCAGGAGATCACCCTCACCAACAACGGCGGCGGCTCGCTGGAGGTCGTGATCCTCGATCTGGACGACGACCGGCTCACCCTGGGTGGGCAGCTGGACAGCAACGACCCGCCCAGGCTGACCCTTGCCGGCGGTGGCGGCGTGGCCGTGCTCACCCTCGGTGTCGCCGGCTACGAGCCCGGCGAGATCGCCACCGAGATCGACGGCGAGCTACGATTCGCTGCGGCCGGACTCAAGGATGACGTGATCTTCCCCTGGTCCTACGTGCCCCAGCGCAGCGGCGGAGAGTGACGCGGGCTGAAGCGCGGCGTTTCAGCGCCGTCCTGGGCCGGAAAGCTCGCCCACACCTGTCCCCTGGTTCACCGGATCCTGACAGGGGGGAACAGATCAGGCGTGCACGGTGTCGTGAGGGCGTCTTCACCCCACCTTTACGGGGTGCAGGCGTTCCGTTAGGACGCCGTCCGCCTGGAGGCCCATCCATGACCCGCTTCGCCATCGGTCTCACCCTGCTCTCCGCCGCCCTGGTGCCGACTTCTGCACTGGCCGGCAAGTGCGACGCCCTCGTCGCCCAGGCCGGTACGGCCCAGGGTGCGGAGCTGGTCGCCGCCTACGGAAAGCTCCTGGCCTGTGACCAGACCGAGGCCAAGGCCGCCTACGTCGACTTCATGAAGAACTCCGGCGACGCCGAGACCCTCGTGGACCTGTCGGTGCTCGCCATCGACAAGAAGGTCTACGCCGAGGTCTGGAACAGCCTCGACAAGATCAAGGAGTACTCGGCCCGCGACAAGGTCGCGAAGGGCGTCGGCGAGGCCTGTGGCGACCACCCCGAGGTCGTGACCTTCCTCAAGGGCGCCTACTTCGGCCTGCGCGACATCCAGCTGGGCAAGTGGGCTGATGCCTACGTCGCCTGCGACAACGACGAGGTCGTCGGCTTCATCAAGTCCAAGGTGGTCGAGCCCCCGGCCCGCTCCTTCGACGAGAAGTACAACATCGTCCTGAAGATCTGGACCGAGAAGAAGCGCAAGGACGCCCTCGCCGACTTCTCCACCGCTGCGGTCGCCGCGGCCGGAAACGGCGGTCCTTTCTCCTCGATCCTCGACAGCATGGATCAGGCCGTGCAGCCGACCGAGCTGGGTGCGGACATCACCGAGGAGGACCGCAAGGCGCTGGAGCAGGCGCTGGTCGGCATCGCCGGTCAGGTCCAGCCCGAGTTCTCCAAGCAGGTGGCGGACAAGCTCTTCAACGCCGGCGCGGAGGAGGCGGCGGCCTCCCTGCTGCCCAAGATCTACCCGGACCGCGTCCAGGCCGGCGGCGGCCTGCTCTACGGCGTGGCCGCGGTGGAGTCCTGCGACAAGGAGGCGGTCATCCACTACGCGACCGTCACCGAGCCCGCGAAGCGCTGGTCCGTGGTCTCCGACCTCGAGGGCCCGGCCCGCCAGTTCAAGGCGCGCCTCAAGTGCACCGCGTCCGACCCGTGGCCGGTGCTCGCGACGCCCGAGCCCGTGATGGACGACAAGGCCGTCGAGGCCTGGGCGGCCGAGCTCGAGGCCGAGTGGGCCAGCAAGGTGCCGGACGTCAAGCTCCGCGCCGAGAAGGGGCTGTCGCTCGACTAGGGTGTCGGTACCGCGTCTGTCCCTGACGGGCGGACGCAGACGGACGCTGCGCCCTCTGCGGCTACGGCCGCAGCCAGCCCTTGAACCAGCCCCTGCGCGGGGCGGGCGGGGACGAGCCGCTCACCCGGCTCAGGTGCACGCACTGACGCGCCTCGGGGTCCTTCGGCATGAGGCGCAGGGCCTCGTTGAAGTGGCGATCCGCCACCTCCGGCCGGCCGCGCTCCAGGGCCTGGCGACCCAGGGTCAGGTGAGCGCGACCCCGTTGTAGGGGATCCGAGGTGTTGAGGAGGGTGTCGATCGGGTCCATGGCCCTGTGTACCACGCCCTCCCCGAACACCTGTCCGCGCCCCGGCCCCCGGCGCTTTCCAGCTGACGCCGGCGTCAGGTTCCGGGCCCCAGGGTCGGCTTCACTCCTTCGATGTCAGCCACGACGTCCTCTTGACGTGACGGGCCCGGCAGGGCGCGCCGCACCGCGCTCGTGACGGGGCGCGGGGCGCGCGGCACCAGGAACGTCACCGCCGGGCCGACGCGCACGTGGGTGACCGGGCCGGTGCGGCCGAGATCCCCGTCCAGGTTGTAGGGCTGGTCGGGGGGGCCGTGCACGACCAGCTCCAGGCCCACCCGCTCGACGATGTCGGGGTGGTCCAGCGGCACGCCACGCAGGGGACGATGCAGCTGGAAGGCCAGGGCGAAGGGCGAGCATCCGATACCGAGCGCGTGCAGGGTGCCCGGGTTGGCGACCGCGCCGATGAAGGGCTTGAAGCCCAGGCCCACCTGGTCGATCGAGCCGGCCGCGGCGACCAGCCACTCGCCCTCGCGCAGCACCTCGCCGTCTACCCGCAGCTCGGCGTGGAACGGGGCGGTGAGCCGCCGGGCGAAGCGGCCGCCCACCACCGCGCTGCCGACCGCGTGGAGCAGGACCCACGCCGCCCGGGCAGGACCGGGACTGCCCTCCTCATACGCCTCGATGTACCTTGCGAACAGGCCGTTCCCGAACAAGAACCCGAGCCGATCGCCGTCAACCTCCAGCAGGTGGCGGGTCACCGGATGGAGCGCGACCTCACCGGCGAGGTGGGCGCGCAGGTGGGAGGACAGCCGACGAGGGTGACCGGCCGCGCCGACGCTGCGGGCGATCGTGTTCATCGTCCCCCCGCCGAGCAGGGCGACCGGGGGCAGCGGCACGTCGCCGTGGGCGCGGATCAGCGCGGTCAGCGCCCGGGACAGGGTGCCATCTCCGCCCAGCAGGCCGATCAGCGCCGGCCGTCGATCGACCAGCTCGGCGGCGGTGGCCTCGAGAGCATCGAGCCCGTCGGGCACGCGGACCTCGGCCAGCTCGCCCAGGTCCTCGCGCAGGTGTTCGAGCAGGCGGGGGTGGCTGCGCAGGTGGCGTGCCCGCGGGTTGGCGAGCACCACGGCGGAGGGAGCACTCACCCCGCCAGACTCCGCGGCGACCCGGAAGCACCCGCCCTCACGCCGGCAGCTCGTGCCCGCGTCCGAACAGGCCGAACGCCCCGCCGGTGTGCCAGAACAGGATGGGCCCGGTCCACCGCCCCGCGCGCACCTCGCAGAGGAGCGCGTGCATGGCCTTGCCCGTGTACACCGGGTCCAGCAGCAGACCCTCCAGCCTCGCGACCCAGGCGATGGTGTCCCAGATGGCGTCCGTCGCCACCGCGTAGGCCGGCCCCTGGTAGCCCTCGGTGACCTCCCAGCCGTCGCCCGGCGACCGCAGCGGCGCGATCCCCCACTGCGCCGTGCCCGCGGCGATCTCCTGCACCCGCGCCTCGAAGTACGGGGCATCGTCGCACACGGCCACGCCGTGCACGAAGGCGTTCGTACAGCCCAGCGCGAGGCCCGTCAGGGTGCCCCCGGAGCCCACCGCCACGACCACCCGGGCGAACGGGCGGACGGCCTGATCCTCGAGCTCCTTCGCCGCATCCACGTAGGCCAACGAGCCGAGCGCGTCGCTGCCGCCCTCGGGGATCACGTACGGGCGCCGCCCTGCCGCCCGAAGCTCGTCGGCCCAGGCGGCCAGCAGATCATCGCGGTGGTCGCGGTACTGCTGGGCGGTGCAGGTGCGCACGGTCGCACCCACCAGTCGGTCGAGGAGCAGGTTGGCATCGGGGATCTCGGGCAGCTCTCCCCGCAGGAGCACGCCGGGCTCCAGGCCCAGCTGCCGCGCGGCGATGGACGTGGCCCGGCAGTGGTTGGACTGCAGGCCCCCGGTCGTCAGCACGCAGTCCGCCCCCTGATCGAGCGCGTCTGCGAGCAGGTAGTCGAGCTTGCGCACCTTGTTCCCGGACACGCCGAAGCCGGTCAGGTCATCCCGCTTGGTCCAGATCTCCTGGCCGAGGGCGTCGGACAGCCGGTTGAGCCGCACCAGCGGGGTCGGCAGGCGAGCGATGGAGAGCCGGGATGGGCGGGTCAGGGTGCACCTCGCGGGCGGTTGGCGTAACGTCTGGCCATGCAGCCGGTCATCCTGGTCACCACCGACCGCCGCGACGGCGGCCCTGCAGCCCCCGGTCCGAGGGTGCGTCCCAAGCGCGCCGAGGCCTGGGTCAACGAGGCGATGATCACCATGGTGCGGGAGGCGGGCGGGCTGCCGCTGCTGCTGCCCCCGGGCCCCGCCGACGTCGGCCGGCTCCTCGCGCTCGCCGACGGGGTCGTACTCACCGGCGGCTACTTCGACATCCACCCCAGCCACTACGGCCAGGAGGTGCTCGGCCGCCTGGACCGGGTCGAGGCCGCGCGGACCGACCTGGAGCTGACCCTGGCGCGCGCCTGCCTGCAGGGCGGCGTGCCCGTGCTCGGGATCTGCGGGGGCCACCAGGTGCTCGCCGTCGCCGCCGGAGGATCGCTGGTGCAGGACATCGGCACCCAGCTCGACGGGGCCCTCGAGCACGAGCAGCCGACCGACCCCGCGACCCCGTGGCACGAGGTACCCATTACCGGGATCGCCAGGTTCTTCCTGGGTGATCGCATGCAGGCCAACAGCACCCACCACCAGGCGGTCGCCGATCCGGGCACCCTGCAGGTCTGCGGGCGCACCGAGGACGGCGTCGTCGAGGTCATCGCTGGCGACGACCCCGGCTTTGCCCTGGGCGTGCAGTGGCACCCGGAGCACCTGCACCAGCTGGCTCCGTTCCAGGCGCTGATCGCGGCCGCCACCCGCCAGGCGTAGGCGCTACTTCTTCGCCTTCTTCTTCGGGTCGTCCTTCGGCTCGACCGCCGGCCCGTGCTCCTCGACGAGCCGGACCTCCACCTCGTGATTGCGCCGGGTCCAGCCGAAGGGTCGCCAGTATACGGGCACCTCGAGCGGCCGGTGCTTGACCGCGGTCACGGTCAGGGTCTCCCGCCCGAACGGCTTCACCTTGACCTCGCGCACGGCGGTCACGTTCATGCCGCCGCGAGTGGTCACGGTCGCCTGGTTCGGGCTGGTGCGGATCTGCACCGTGTAGCACCCGGAAAGCAGGGCCCACGCCAGGAACCACCTCATCGCCACACCTTGCGGGGCTCGACGAAGCGCACGTGCAGCTCGCCCTCGCTCACCGTCATGTGCTCGATGTTCGCCAGCAGCTCCGACAAGCGGGGGTCGACCAGGTCTTCCGGACTGACCGCCTGACGCGCTCCGCCGAGGGCCCCGCCGAGGCCGGCAAGGTCGGACAGGTCGGTGCCGCCGATCGCAAGCTTGTCGACGTCGAGCACGGCCAGCCCATCGTGGACCACGACGCCTCCCCGGTAGTCGACGTTGTAGCACCCGCCGTCGGCGGGCACGGTCACGATGGCCTCGAGCACGTCCCCGTCAGCGGTCAGGGTCAGGCCCAGGTCGGACTCGGCGCGGAGCAGCCAGGTGGCCTCACGGGGGCTGAGCCGCATGGAGGCGTCCGGCGCGTCGCTGCGGGCATAGGCGTGCCAGCGCTTCTTCAGGGAGACGATCTCCTTCGTCTCCAGATCGACGTGCTCCAGCTCGACGCAGCGGCGGGACATGAGCGAGCGCTGCATCGCCGCCGTCCAGCCGAGGCCGATGCCCACGCCGAGGCCGACGAGCAGGACCACCACGAGCAGGCCGACCCACACGATCGGTCGGCGAAGGAGCCCGGTGATCCCGCCAGCCACCCCGTGGCCTAGAACGGAATGTCGTCGTCGTCGCCGCCGAAGCCGCCGCCTCCGCCTCCGCCGCCGCCGCTGTTGCCGCCACCGTAGCCACCACCGCCGCCGCTGTTGCCACCGCCGCCGTAGCCGCCACCGCCGCCGCTGTTGCCACCGCCGCCGTAGCCGCCGCCGCCGCCGCCGTAGCCGCCACCGCCGCCGCCACCATCACGGTTGCCGCTGGACAGGAACTGGACCACGTCGGCGATGACCTCGGTCGACCACCGGTCCTGGCCCTCCTTGTCCTGCCACTTGCGCGTCTGCAGCCGGCCCTCGATGTAGACCTGGCGGCCCTTGGAGAGGAAGCGACCGATGTTCTCCGCCGTGCGACCGAACGCGACGACCCGGTGCCACTCGGTGTGGTCGCCCCAGTTGCCGTCACGGTCCTTGCGGCGCTCCGTGGTGGCGATGGAAAGCTGCGCGATGGCCGTTCCCGACTGGCTCGTGCGCATCTCGGGGGCACGCCCCCGGTTGCCCACCAGGATCACCTTGTTCACCGTCATTGCCGCTCCCGTTGCCGTGCGCGCCTTGTGCTGCGTGCGCGGCGCATGTCCCTCAGTCTAGCTCACCGCGACCTGCGCCCAACTGGCGCCTCGCGACCGCGGACCGGGCCCGTAACCTCCGCTCGTGCACCCGCAGGGAGAACCGCCTCCAATTTCCGGGCCTCGTTGGTCAGGCCGTGCTGGACGCGGTAGCCGAGCCACATGACGCAGGTCCCTTGTCCGACGTGCCGCGGCCCGTCCTCCCTGAATCGCACCAACCGCTGGCGCCCCTTCTGCTCGGAGCGCTGCCGCCTCGTCGACCTCGACGGCTGGCTGGCCGAGCGCTTCGTCATCGCAGGCGAGGATGCGCAGGACGACGCCTCCACCGATGCGGAAGAGGCCGAGCAGGAGCGCGCGGACGACGCGTAGGGCACCGAACCTCGGCGTTCAAGGCTCCAGATCGAGTTCGCCGCCGTCCTCGGCCTCGGACGCCGGGATCGGCAGCACGGCGAGCATCTCGTCGCCGGACCGGGTGAGCGTCACCACGACCGCCCCCGGTGAGAGGCGATCGCGGCGCTTGCGGAACGCTTCGAGGTCCAGCACGGGCACGCCGCCGATCCGGGTGACCCGATCGCCAGCCATGATGCCCAGGCTGGCCGCCACCCCGCCCCGGGTGACCCGCGCCACCAGGGGACCCTCGCCCTCGGCCACGCCCAGCGAGCCGCGCAGCTCGGAGCCGTCGTCGACCAGGTCCATGCCCAGCCAGGACTCGGCGCCCTCGGGGACGTCCACCGCTCCGATGCCCACGTCCCGCCGGTCGGCCAGCTCGACCTCCACGGTGAGCTCGACCTCGGCGCGGACCACGCCCAGCACGACCTTGCGGCCGACGGACCGGGCGAGCACCAGGGAGCGCAGGTCGTCCGCGGAGGGGATGGGCTCGTCGTCGACGGAGACGATCACGTCACCGCGCCGCAGGCCGGCAGCAGACGCCGGACTGGACGGCACCACCCGCGCCACCTCTGCCCCGCGCCGGCTCGCGTCGCCCTCGACCTCCTCGACGTCGCGCACCTCGACCCCCAGGCTGGGGCGGGGCACGTCGCCGGTCGCCTCGAGCGCCTCGACCACGGACAGCGCCATGTCCGCCGGGATCGCAAACGACACGCCGGAGTTCTGGTCCGCCCCCTGGCTGTAGATCGCGGTGTTGATCCCGATGACCCGCCCGTTGAGGTCCAGCAGCGGCCCCCCGGAGTTGCCGGGGTTCACCGCGGCGTCGGTCTGGATGAAGTCCTGGATCTCCCCACGCTCCAGCCCGCGCCGCCCCTTCGCGCTGACGATGCCGGTGGTGACGGTGCTCTGGAAGTCGAACGGGCTGCCGACGGCGACCACCACCTGGCCGACCTTCACCGGCCTGCGCTCGATCTGGATGAAAGGAAACGGGCCTTCTCCCTCGATCTGCAGGACTGCGACGTCCGTGCGGGGATCCGAGCCCACGACCGTGGCGGGGAACACCCGCTGGTCGGGGAGCACGACCCGCACCTCTACGGCGGCGTCGATGACGTGCTGGTTGGTGAGCAGGCGTCCGTCCCGGGAGACGATGAACGCCGAGCCGGTGGCCCGAGCGACGGCCTCGGCCGCCTCGGGGAGCTCGAGCCCGTGGGCCCGGAGGAGCTCCTGCAGTGCGGGCGTCCAGGATGGGCCCTTGACGACCTCCACGTGCACGACGGCCGGCCGCGCCTTGTCCGCGACCCGCACCAGCGCGTCCTCGAGCGGCACTCCAGCGATCGCCATGCACACGAGCCACCACAGGACGAGCACGCGCACCTCCGGAACTGCAATAGCGCATGACGGTCGAACGTAGGATGTTGGGAACAGGACTGCGGGAGTGCCATGCCCATCCAACGTCAGGACGTCATCGATCGACTCGCGGCCTGTGAGGCCCAGGAGCTGCGGTTGATCCTCGAGGCGGCGGGCAAGGCGCCCCGTGGAGCGGAGAGCCCCCGCCAGCTGGCCGAGCGGGTGACGAACGCGCTGTGGTGGGCCTACTGCACACCCGCCGGCTACGCGAGCGGCCAGGTCAGCCTCGACCAGATGGTCAGCCGCACCGCCCGGCGCCTCAAGGTGCGGGACCGGGTTCACGGAGAAGACGCCTGGGAGCGCCTCGCCACCCTCACCGAGGCGCTCGCCGCGAACGCCCTCGAAGACGGTGCCGCCGTGAGCTTCGACGACCTCCGCGCCGACCACCAGGCCCGCGCCCGCGGCTCGGTCCTGCCCTCCCTCGCCTGGGGCGGCACGTCGGTGACCAGCTCCGGCGCCGGCGCCGCCGGCCGGCTCTTCCTGCAGTTCGCCGGCACCCCGATCGGCAAGATCCTCCCCTGGATCCCCCAGGTCCGCCCCTGGTTCGGCGCCATCA
>CALATR010000499.1 GCA_937891875.1 uncultured Pseudomonadota bacterium
CACCCCGCCGGGTGCGCGGCCGCCGCAAGAAGAAGACCGAGGTCGCCGCCGGCCAGCTCAGCTTGTTCGGAAGCCCTTCGCCGCGCGAGTAGGCTCGGTGCAACGGGACACGCCGGACCCCGGCCGTGACCCCCGGGGTCGGAGTTGTAGAGGGAAGAGGTTGGTGGGTCCACGCATCGCGGCCTCGTTCACCTCGTCCGCCGCGATCCCGCGTTCCACACGGCGCCGCATGTCCGGGTCCTCGCACACGGGGCCGCGGCTACGCGCAGCCCCCCTGAACGCCACACCTCGGGACGCGTAGCCCCACGGAACGCCACACCCGGCCCGCCCGGTCGGGACTCCGCGACTCCGGAGAACGGTCAAACGCCCACGGATCCAGACGGGGCTGGCACGCGCGCCCACGGCCGAGAGACCAACCTCTTCCCTCTTCCACTCCGACCCCCGGGTGGCCGCGCCGACGCAGCGATCCCGACGCTGCCCCGATCGTAGGGCACCAAGGTCTTCCCTCTTCCACTCCGACCCCCGGGACCCCCACTCCGACCCCCGGCCCGACCCTCGGGCGCGACGGCCTCCTCCCCGCCCCTCGACGCCGCCCCGTCCCGTGCCACACCCGGCGGGCTACCCCCGACGCCGCCGCTGGATCGCCCGGATCAGCTCGATCACTGACAGCGGCGAGCTCCCCTCGGCCTTGTTGTTGATGATCACCATCACCTCCTTGTCCCGGCCCAGCGCCAGGTCGATCAGCCGGGCCAGCTGCTCCCGCGCTCCCTCGTCCGGCGCCGCGAGTGAGCGGAACGGCGCAAAGCGTGCCTTGGCCGCCTCGTAGTCCAGATCAGGGCGCAGCATCCAGCGGGCGACCAGGCCATGGCGGGCGCCGCCCTTCACGAGCGCGATCTGCTCCTGGATGGAGGGCATGCGCGGGTGCACGACGTAGCAGTGGCTGGAGCCGGTCTCGACGAGGGCGGTGGCGTAGGAGGGGGTGAGCCAGCCGGCGGTGCGCAGCTCGACCGCGTAGTGCGGGCCGACCGGCAGGGCGTCGAGGAAGCGATGCAGGCGCTCGGCGAGGCGCTCGGGTCCCCCGGCCTCCCCGACCGCGAGCGGGGGAAACTGGAAGAGCACCGTGCCCAGGCGCACGCCGAGGCCCTCGACCGCGGGGCCGATGACGTGCTCCCGGGCGTAGGACGGGTCGAGGAAGCGGGGGTTGTCCTGGCCGGCCAGCTCGCCATGGCGGGGGTGGTTGGCGAAGCGCGGGATCGTCAGGTGGTCGTGGGCCTTGACCAGGAAGCGGAAGCCCAGGGGCACCTGGTCGGCATAGGCTGCGAAGACCTCGCTGCTGACGGGGCCGTAGTAGGTGCGGTCGACGCCGACGGCGCGCAGCAGCGGGTGCTGGGCGTAGGCGCGCAGGCCGTCGCGGGCCAGGGTGCTGGACTCGGCGGCGTGCTTGTAGACCAGCCCTTGCCAGCCCGGGAAGCTCCAGGAGGAGGTGCCGACGTACAGGGTCGGGGGCAGGCCCTCCGCCAGGGACGCCACGTCCGCGGGGACCTCGGCGGGCTGGACCTCGTCGCCGAACAAGCCCAAGTCTAGTGGGTCCGATCGGGCGGGGCCTCGCGGCCGTGGTGCAGGTCCAGATCGCGGTAGGCCAGGTCCGGCGTGCAGATCCCCTCGCGACGGAAGGCGAGCTTCACCCGCTCGGTCACGTCGGACACGAAGGCCTTCTCGTAGCGGGCGTCGAAGACGTAGGCCTTGAGGTCGATGACGGTGACGAAGCGTTCGCCCAGGAAGACGTCCTTGATGACCGTGGTCAGCGGCTTGTGCAGGTAGACGTAGCGGCTGGTCGCGCCGGCCTCGGTGATCAGGCGGCGGGCCTTCTGGAAGTCCTCGGCGGCGGCCAGGTAGATGGGCACGACCACCATGCAGTCGAGGGCGCCGGCGTTGGCGCTGGCGACCGTGTCGGTCAAAAACGCGCTGTTCGGGATGGTGACGAGGTTGTCGTCGAGGGTGACCAGCCGCACCGAGCGGAAGCCGATCTCGGTGACCTCGCCATAGTAGGAGCCGAAGCTGATCCGGTCGCCCACCTGGAAGGGCTCGTCGATGAGCAGGATGACGCCGGCCATGAGCGAGGCCAGCAGATCCTTGATCGCAAAGCCGACCGCGAGGCCGACCGTGCCACCGATGGCGAGCAGGGCCTCGCTGCGCAGGTCCAGCACGCTGGCGAGCGCGATGACGATGCCACCGACGATGAGGACGAGGCGCATGATCGCCGCGACCTTCTTGAGCAGCAGGCGCCGATCGGTGAAGCGCTCGCCCAGGTCGTCGAGCAGGCGGCGCAGGAGCTGCTGTCCGACGAACGCCCCGCCCAGCACGAACAGGGCGAAGGGCATGTACGTCCAGTTGACGAAGCGCATCAGCGCCGTGAGATCGACCTCGGTCATCCGGCGACTCCGTGCAGGAAGTGACGCCTGCGCAAGGTGAGGGTCGTGGACGGCATGTGGTGGCGGGACAGGTAGACGCCGCGCTCGGAGCGCAGGAGCAGGCCGGCGCCGACCAGCTGGCGCACCAGCGCGCGCACCTGAGCCCGACCCATGTTGAGGACCTCGGCCAGCTCGGCCTCGTCGAGCTCACCCTGGACCCGCACCGCCGCGAGCACGAAGAGCTGGTCGTCGCCGAGATCGGCGACCGGTGTGCTGCGGACCTCGGGGGTGACCCGTACCACCAATCGCCGCGAGGGGTCGCCCGCGGGCGGGAGCGACTGGGGCTCCTCACCCTCCTCCGCCGGCACGATGGGGGCGTGGGTGACCCCGTCGGGCACGGCCAGGCAGCCGCTCCACAGATCGAGCGCGACGGCCGGGTTGCCCGCAGACGCGGTGGCCAGCAGCCGGTAGTAGCCGTCGATGCCCCGCTGCAGCTCCACTTCGGGGTCGCCGGCCAGCGCGCCCGTGCTGACGAGGCCCGAGAAGTCAAGCTCGAAGCCCGCTTGTTGGGCAAGCGTGGTCGTCATCTCGCGCAGCTCGGCGCCACCGAGCGGGGTGAGGTCCACGACCTCCTGCACCAGATGGATGTTGAGTGCGGTGCCCAGCCGCTCGAGGTAGCGCCAGGCCGGGCGGTAGAAGACCAGGATCCAGCAGCGCTGCGGGTCGGCGTGGAACACCTCGAACAGGGTGCGCAGCGCGTCGAAGCCGCCGACCGTCCGCAGGAACGCGAGGTGCAGGCCAGTCACGACCACGACGCCAGGGTCGAGCCGGGCGGACAGGGCTGCGATCGCCGCCTCTTCGTCGTCGGGGACCTCGGACAGGTCGAAGGCGCGAGCGACCCAGACCAGGGCGTCCCGGCGGGTGGCCAGGCGGTGGTGCAGGCCGACCTGGAGCGTGGGCAGCCCCTGCTCCTCCCAGTCGCCCTTCCAGTGGGTGATCGCGGCGCCGCGGCCATCGCCGGTGTCGCCCAGGAGCGCGAGCAGCCCCTGCCGCTTGCCATCCTTCCAGGCCAGCACCTCGTCGACCAGGCGCTTGCGGGCCTTGGGTCGGTCGATGAACGCCCGCGCGGACACCCCGGTCGTGAGCTCGGTGCGGATGCCGACCGGGATCGGCTTCAGATCGCTGGCCGCCTCCTCACCGTTGCGGCCGAGACGGAGCCGGTCGAAGGTGGCGAACCAGCGGGCGACAAAGCCGATCCGGGCGACGCGGAAGACGAGGTCGCGCAGGAAGACGATGGTCAGGAACGCGACCCCGACGAGTGCCTGCGGTCCGGCCAGGAGCACGGTCGGCGGCTTGGTCCCGAGCAGCTGGGTCAGCGCCGTCTTGCGGGGGTGGCGCGCCATGCGGCCGCGGACGTACGGCGCCCAGAGGTAGAGCAGCACGACGATGAGCACGACCAGGACGACCAGCCGCAGCAGGTTGACCAGCACGGCGGTGGCAAAGCCGGCGATGACGTCTTCGACGAAGACGTGGAGCACCCGGAAGGTCGACAGCCACAGCCCGAGCGCGAGGACCGAGCGGCGACCGAGGGTCCAGGCGCCCGCAGACAGCCGCACCAGGGCGGGCCGCAGGCTGTCGATCCGGTCGAACACGATGTCGTAGGCGGCGAGCAGCAGACGGATCAGCTGCACCTCGAAGATCAGGAGCAGCAGGACCGAGAGCTCGGGTAGGCCGTCGGGCACCATGCCCAGCAGCATCCAGGCGGCGATCACGTCCACGGTCGTGACCAGCAGGCGGTGCAGCGGGTCGCGCAGGGGCTCCAGATCGATCGAGCGCACCTGGGCCGACTGGGCGGCGAGCTGACGCATCGCGGCGTCGATGAGGCTGTTGGCATAGCGCCGGGCGAGCAGCCACAGGACGACCGCGCCGATCAGCCACAGCGCGCTGGCGGCCAGATCCCTGAGCACGCCCATGCGCAGGAAGGACCAGGGATCCTCTGCCGCCGAGGTCGCCCGCTGACGCAGGGTCGCGAGATAGGCCGGCCCGACCACCGACAGCTCGTCGACGAACTCCCTGAAGAGCACGTCCTGATCGAGGCGAGCCTCCTCCGCCGACACGCTGGGGGCCAGCGCGCGACGCAGCTCGGCCGCGTCGGAGAGCTGGCGCAGCGCGGCATCGCGCGACTCGCTGGCGATCTGCACCCGCTCGTCGAGCAGGGTGCGCTCCTCGCCGAGCACCTCGGCCCAGCGGTCCAGGGCGCGGGCGCGCTGCTCGACCAGGACGGGGGTGTCCAGGTCGACCAGGGCGCGGCGCTCGGCGGAGATCCGGGCCCGCTCGGCGCTCTGCACCTCGAGGGCGTCTCGCTTGGCGCCGGACGCGGTGCTGGCGTGCTGATCCGCGAGCTTGGCCTGATCGCGCAGGATGGTGATGCGATCGCGCAGCTTGCCGTACACCTCGTCGAGATTGTCGGGAGGAACTCCCGTCTCCCGCATCGTCGACCGGGCCTGGCGCGCCGCGGTCAGCACCTCGGCGGCGTCGGCACGCTGGGCCGCCGCCGCGTCACGCTCCGCAGCGACCTCGAGGGCCAGGTCCTCCACCCGGGCCTCCGCAGGCAGGCGGGCCTCGATGAGCTGGGCGGTCTGCTCGGCCGACAGTCCGACCGAGGTCTCTCTGGCGACCTCGGCCTCGCGGCGGGTCGCCTCCGCATCCGCGGTCGCCAGCGCAGCACTCTCCGCCCGCACCAGCCGGGCGTCGGCGAGCTCCACCCGCGCATCACCCAGGGGCCGCAGCAGCTGGGGCAGGACCTCGGTGCGCGCCTCCTCCCGGGCGACCACCTTCTCAGCGACCGGCACGGGCAGGCGATCCTCCTCCATGACCCCGTCGAGGGAGCCATGCAGCCGCTCCACCTGACGCGACACCAGCGCGTCCACCGCCTCGTTCACGGCCTTCTCGGCGGGCTCCGGCAAGGCGTCCGCCTGCCAGGCCAGGGCGAGGGCCGCCGCCTCGTCCTCCCGTGCTTCGGCGAGCCGCGCCGCGTCGGGCTCGGGGAGCGGACGACCGACCAGTCGATGATCCCGCAGCTCGCCCAGGGCGGCCTTCAGCCGCTGCAGGGCCTCCTGGGCCGCGAGCCCCTCCTGAAGCAGGGGGGCGGACGCCGGATCATCGGGGTCCACCGAGCGCATTCGCTCGATCCGCTGCTCCCAGGGGGCGAGCACGATCGTCAGCGAGCGGGCGGTCAGCTCGGGGCGCTCGCGCAGCCAGGCGCGCATGGCCAGCAGCAGCTCCCGCTCGGCACGGTCGGCGGCACCCTCGGCAGCGAGCGCCGCCTGCAGGGCATCGCTGGCGCTCGAAGACTCGGGGCTGTCCGGCGCGCCCGGCACCCGCCGAGACGACGCGATCGCCCGCGCCTCGCCACGGCGGTCCAGCGCGCGCAGGCGGGCCTCGACCAGAGCCACCTCGTGCAGGCGCTCCGGGGGCAGATCCGGCATGGCCGTGCCCAGCGGGCCCTCCCCCTGACGATAGGCTTCGATCGCCGCGAGTCGCGCCTGCGCCCGGGTGCGGCGCGCCTCGAAGGACGCCACCCGGTCCTGGGCCAGCCAGCCGTTCAGCGCCTCGGGCTCCTCGGGCGCCCCTGCCCAGGGGTCGGCTCCGTCGAACGAGGCCCGGCTCGGCGCGACCACCTCGGGCAAGGCGGCGGGCGCGCCCCTGCTCGGGCTCGGCGCGGCCGTCGGCTCGGCTGCAGGAACCACCGGGTCCGCCGCGGGATCCGTGGCCGGAGTCTCCTCGCCCCCATCGCCCGAGCCCTCGTCGGCCACACCGTCGACAGGCGCGTCCGTGTCGGAGTCGGCGCCAGCCTCCGCTGCCGACTGCTCCTCCGCCGGCACGTCCGCCCCACCCGAGCCACCCAGCCCCGGCACCTGGCAGCCCGCCACGGAACCGAGGTGGAGGGCCGCCGCGATCCCGAGGATCGAAGGCAGCCATCCCAACCCGAGCTTGCTGATGGCATCCGTCACGAGTCGCACGGGGCGCACGTTATCCCCTGGACCGTCCCCCGCGCCCGTCGCCCACCCGCCGGGACCGCTCGCCGCCGGCCTCCGACCGCACCCGCAGACCGTCCCCCCCGCGGCGTCGAGGCCCTGCTACCTTCCCGGCAGATGGACCTCTTCCTCGACACGCTCGCCGCGCTGACCCGCACCCGCCGCCTCGTGCCCGTGCTGATCGTAGGCGTGCCGCTGGTGCTGGCCCAGCACTACTTCTCGATGGATGCCAACGCGACCGCCGTCGCCGTCGCCATGGTCTGCATCTTCTTGCTGATCGGTCCGTTCAGCTACCGACTGCTCTTCGGCGAGGAGGGCTTCCGCGGCCACCTGCGCCGCCTGGGGATCGTGCACCCGGAGCCCTGGCTGCGGCTGTTCGCCTTCGGCATGCTCGGCGGCATGCCCGCCCTGTTCGGACTGCTCATCCCCGAGCTGTTCGGCTGGCCGGCGAGCTTCCTGACCTACTCGGTCAACATCGCCGTCGCCGCAGGCCTGTTCTGGGTCGGCTCGTGGGGGCTCGCCCGGGACATTCAGCAGGAGCTGAGCCTCGACCGCGAGCGCGCCCGGGCCGCGGCACTGGAGCTGGAGGCGGAGCACGCGCGGCTCCTGGCGCTGGAAGCGCACCTCGATCCTCACTTCCTGTTCAACACCCTGAACGCCATCGCCGAGTGGGTGCGGGAGGATCCCGTGCACGCCGAGCACGCCATCCTGCAGCTGTCCGCCGTGCTCCGCGAGATCATGGAGGGGTGCAAGCGGCGCACCTGGCCCCTGTCCCGCGAGCTCGATCTCGTGCGCTCGGTGTGGGACCTGCACGCCGTCCGCGACCCCGACCGCTTCGGCGCCACCCTCGACCTCCCCGAGCTCGAGGTCCCGCCGATGGTGCTGCTCCCCCTCGCCGAGAACGCTGTCAAGCACGGCCCCGCCAAGGGCCACAGCGGGCGGGTCGGCCTGACGCTGCAGCGCGTCGCCGGCGGCCTGCGCATCGACGTGCACAATCCCGGTCCCTACAACGGTCCCCGCGAGGGCGGCGAGGGCCTGCCGATGGTCCGCCGCCGCCTCGCCCTGCAGTTCGGCGACCGCGCCACCCTCGGCCTGTCCGAAGACGCCGGCCGCACCCATGCCGTGCTCGAGCTCCCCGGAGGTTCCCCGTGAGTCCTGCTCCCCTGCGCGTGCTCATCGCCGACGACGAGATGCTGGCCCGCAAGCGCCTGCACCGACTGCTCGGCGACCTCGATGGCGTCGAGATCGTCGGCGAGGCCACCGACGGCACCGAGGTGCTGAAGGCGGTGGCGAGAGGCGGCGTCGACTGCGTCCTGCTCGACATCCACATGCCCCACCTCACCGGCATCGACGCCATGCGCCTGCTCCCCGCGGACGGCGCCAGCGTGGTGTTCGTCACCGCCCACGCCGAGCACGCGGTGGAGGCCTTCGACGGCGAGGCCGTGGACTACGTGCTCAAGCCGATCGACGCCGAGCGCCTGGCCCGCGCCCTGGACCGGGTCCGCACCCGCCGCGCCTCCCGTGCCGACGCCGGGTCCGACGACCTCGACGGCGAGGATCCCGTCGTGGGCGGCAAGCTCGCCCTGCAGACCCTCAAGGGCGTGCTGCTCTTCTCCCCCGCCGAGATCACCCACGCGGTCATCGAGGGCGAGAGCGTCATCGTGCACACCGACCGCGGCGAGACCTTCACCGACCTGCGCCTCGCCGACCTCGAGCGCCGCCTGCCCGCCCCACCCTTCGAGCGCCTGCACCGCCGCGCCCTGGTCAACCTCGACCGCATCGTGCGCCTCGAGCCCCAGTCCACCGGCGGCTACCTCGCCCACACCGACCTGGGCGCGGTCGTCGACGTGAGCCGCCAGGCCGCGCGCGCCCTGCGTCGACGGCTGGGAATCACGGGGTAGAGTACCGCCATGCGACGACGACCCCTGATCCTGTCCCTGGCCGCTGGCGCGGCACTCACCGTGGCCGGCTGCGGCAAGCGCAACGGTGAGGAGATCATCTCCAACCCGCCGCCCCCGCCGGAGAACCCGGACGGCACGCCCGACGGCGGTGGCAGCGACCGGCTTCCAGAGACGCCGCCCGGGGCGGAGATCCCGCGACAGCCGGAGAACACCAATCCGCCCCCACCGGACCTGGACCAGGACCCGCCGGTCGGTGCGGACCAGGACCAGATCGTCCTCGCGCGACTCCGCCAGACCGGCACCGGCAAGAAGTCCTGGGACGACGTCAAGAGTCCCCATCCCGAGGGCGCGACCAACCCGCCCTCGCCGGTGCTCATCGTCACCCCCGACGGCGACTGCTTCAAGCGCTGGGAAGGCGGCATGATCCCCACCGGCGGTGACCGGGTGGAGGTGGTCAAGCAGGACCCCCAGACCACCCCCATCGAGTGCCCGCCCGACCGCGCGGTCAAGACCTACGAGGCCTGGGTCGCCAAGGGCAAGCCGGATCCGACGATCCCCGGCTTCCCGCCGAAGGACTTCTAAGGACCTGCTCTGCGTCGTGTCGAGGGCCAGCCTCCGTCAGACCTCCGGGTCTCCGCTCCTCAGCGGTGAGAGCCGGCGCCCGGAGCGCAAGGGGCCTTCGCGGCGAATGCCCCACCCGCAGTTCGAGCGGAAGCGGCCGCCTCCTCCTCACCCCACCACGTGAAACCCGCCCCGCCGCGCCGTGCTGACGAGCCGGATCAGCAACAGCCCGGCGATGCACGCGAGGGCCAGCGCGAGGCCGTACCACACGCCGACCGCGCCAAAGCCCAGCCCGAACGCCAGGAAGGCACCCAGCGGCAGGCCGACGACGTAGTAGCCGACGATGTTGGCGAGCGCGGGCACCGCGGTGTCGCCGGCCCCGCGCAGCACGCCGAAGGTGACGACCTGCACGCCGTCGAAGAGCGCGAAGCCCGCGGCGACCGGGAGCAGCACCGCGGCGAACTCGATCGCCTCCGGGCTGCCCACGAAGAGCGAGGCGAGCGGCCGGGGCACTCCGGCAAAGAGGACCGCGGACCCCGTCATCACGGCGACGCCCACGCCGATGGACAGCCACGCCGAGCGCACCCAGCCGTGGCCCGCTCCCATGAGGTTGCCGATCCGGGTCGCCGCCGCCGAGGACACGCCGAGCGGGAGCATGAACGCCAGCGACGCCAGCGTGATGGCCACCGTGTGCGCCGCCAGCGCGGTCTCGCCGAAGACGCCGACCAGCACCGTCGCAACCGAGAACCCCCAGCCTTCCAGGCTCACCTGCGCCGCGACCGGGGTGGCGACCGAGAGCATGCCCCTCCAGGTCCCCGTGGGCGGGCCCTCCTCGACCGGCCCGCGCTCGCGGGCGTGCAGCACGTGGGCAAGCCCGATGACCGCGAGCATGGCGACCGTCGACAGCACCGTCGCCCAGGCCGCGCCGACCGCCTCCAGACGTGGGAAGCCGAACAGACCGAACACCAGCAGGGCGTTGACGATCACGTTCACCACGTTGCCGAGCACGACCGCCAGGGTGCCCGGCCACATGCGACCCGCGCCCTGCAGGTGGTGACGAAGCAGGACAAAGGCGGCAAACGGCAGGATCCCCAGCGTGCGGATCCAGACGTACGGGGTCGCCCCCGCGACGATGCCCGGATCCTGGCCCATCAGTGAGAGCAGCGGCCCACAAGCCAGGTGAGCCGCCGCGATCGGCACGCTGGCCACCGCGGCGAGCAGCATGGCGCGCAGCAGGGTCCGCCGCGCCGCCCCCGGACGACCGGCGCCAAAGGCCTGGGCGAACAGGGGGTCCAGCCCGATCGCAAAGCCGAAGATCGGCAGCTGCACCGCAAAGGCGAAGGTGTGGCCCAGCGAGACCTGGGACAGGGCCAGCTCGCCCAGCTGGCCGACCATCAGCACGTCGACGACGCCCATCAGCATGGAGCCGAGGTTGGCCAGCGACACCGGCCAGGCCAGGCGCATGATGCGACCCAGCTCGGCCGGCACGGTGGTGGTCGGCGCTGTGACGGGGTCCGACTGCACCGGCCGCCTCCAGGGGACGGCGGTCTATGGCGGCGTCAGGACCGGGGCCAGCGCCGGGCGAGCACGGCGACGAGGCCCGCCGAGCCGATCATCGCGAGGGTGCCGGGCGCGGTCCAGCCGACGAGCGACGGGGGGCCGGCGGCGAGCAGGGCGCCGAGGAGCGGCAGCCCCACCAGGCTCGCGAGACCGAGGGCGGCGGCCCACAGGGAGCGGCCGGCAGCGGCGACCGCCCAGGCCGCGAAGAGGAGCGCCGCCACCGCCTCCCCGGCCCCGCCGGACACCCCGAACACCACCGCGGCGAGGGCCCCGACCGCCGCCGGTCGCCACGGTGGGGGCACCGAGCGGCTCCACACCGCCAGCCCCAGCCCCTGGGGCAGGCCGTAGATCGGCGCGCCCAGCACCATGCCGCCCTGGGCGAGGGCCAGGGTCACGGGAGCGCTCGCGTCCAGGGCTACCGCACCCGCAGGATCGGCGTTCCAGGCCTGGATCACGCCGGCGTCCAGCAGGGACCACTCGGCGAGACCGACCGCCGCGGACAGGCCGGTGCCGATCACGACCGCGAGCCAGCCGCCACCCACGGCGAGGGCGGCCAGGCCCAGGTCGGCGCCGCGCACGCGCCAGGAGATCCCCTCGCCGAGGATGCCGACCAGCACGCCCGGCACGACCGGGGCCAGCACGCCCAGCACCCGCCCGACATCCCCACCGACCGCCACACCCACGCCCACCAGCGCCATGCCGATGCACGCCGAGCCGAGCGCCAGCCAGGGCCAGGAACCGCCCTCAGAGGGCAGGCGTCACCGCGAAGGCCTCGTCCGGTCCGGTCAGGGGCACGATCAGCAGGAAGGGCACCGGCAGGGGCGGGTTTGGGGACGGCAGGGTCTGACCGCTGGGCACGACGAAGATGTCGACGATCTGCGGCTGGCCGAGCCCATCGACCGCGGGCAGCGACCAGCCCTGGTACGGCAGGTCCCCG
>CALATR010000500.1 GCA_937891875.1 uncultured Pseudomonadota bacterium
ACGGCGCCGATCCGTATCCCGCCTTCGAGCGCGCCCGCGAGGCCACGACCCGCTCCACCGTGCCCTCCGGCTTCCACCAGCTGGCGTGGGGACGCGCCCAGCGGGCCATTGCGCGCCACGAAGCCGGCGGCGAGCTGGTCCTCGGCGAGTGCCCCGAGGATCTGCCCCCCGGCGTCGGCCCTACTCGGCGACCGTGAAGGTCCCGCTCACGACCTCGCTCCCATCGGGAAGCACGGCCTTCAACCGATGCTCTCCACGGATGTCCGGCGCCATGCCTGGGAGGGGACGGGTCACCGGCAGGGTGATGGTCCACCGGAACTCCCGCCCCTCGGGCGCGTCCTCGCGGTAGCCGGGCTCGACGTCCAGCTCGACGCCCATCGCGTAGCCGTCGGAGTCCACCGCGCGGCCACCGTGGAGCACGTCCTCCCCGGACGCGGTCTGGAGCACGACTCGCGGAGCGCCGAGCCAGGGGTCGAGGCCGCGGAACGTCCAGGTGACGGTGCCGCTGGTCGGGTAGCTGGCCTCGACGTCGGCCACGATCGTGGCGGCCAGCACAGCGGACTCGGCCTCGTACGGGGTGTAGTCGCCGACCTCGGGGGGCGGGTAGATGGCGGGCTGGTCCTCGGGCTCGTCCGCGCCGGCCTCGACGTCGTTCCACACTGCGATGACCCGCTCGGTCAGGTAGTCGCCCTGCTTCGGACCCCACATGGTGCCGGTCGCCTCGTACCCGCCCTGCCACCAGTCGTCCTCGTACAGGGCGTAGCCGGTGTAGTCCTGGGCGTAGCCGACGAAGAACACGTCCTCGCTGCCCGCCTCGCCGAGCGCCCTGACCACGTCGACGCCCAGCGCGGTGACCGGCTCTCCAGGGAAGGTCGCGACCGCCAGCCCGCCGATGTGCCCGCCGGTGATCGTGGCGACCGCCGGCGCGGGCCAGTCCTCCTGGAAGGCGGTGCAGGCGTCGGCCAGGTCGGACTCGTCGGTGGAGGTGTCGCAGTCGAACTCGCGGCCGAGCCCGCAGAACACGGCGCCCCACGGGTAGGGGAACTCGTTGCCGCTGTAGCCGAGCACCTGGCGATCGATGGGCACATTGCGGCTTCGAAGCACGATGTCGGGCTCCTCCTGGTAGGGCACGTCCCCGATGACCGCGTCGACCGCGCCCGCCAGCGCCGACGCGATCGCGTCCTGCCGTGCCCAGGCCCCGGGCATCTCGCTGGCGCCCTCTCGCGGGGTCCACTCGGGTGCCGAGGGGCTCATGTCGCCGCCCCAGCCGTTGAACATCGCGACCATGACCGGCTCGTAGAACGACGCCTCGACCCGGTCCTCGATGGCGCCGCTCACGTCGCCGGTCAGGGTGAGCTCGTCGATGCCGACGGTCGTGCCGTGCACGGCGTAGCCGAGGACCACGCTGTCGAGCCGGCCGTCCACCTCGATGGCCAGCACGGTGAGCTGGTCGTCGGTGAAGTCCTGGCCGTCCTCGCAGCGCCGGTCGGAGTGGCCAGCGGAGGTGGTGATCACGTGGCCGACCCGAGCTGGGCCGGCGCCGTCGAGGGCCTGCTCCACCGCATCGGCGATGGCACCGACGGTGCGCTCGTAGTGCTCGGGGAGGAAGACATCGGCGATGAAGTCGTAGGGGCCGGCCCCGTCGATGACCCGACCCGGTCCGCCGTGGGTGTGGGTCGCGGCGAGCACGAGGGCGTCGTCGAAGCGGCGCCCGCGGCGGGACTCGAGCTCGTCGAGGACGGCGGCGCGCAGGCCGGGGAACGCGGCGACCATGTCGACCCGTACCAGGATCGCCTCGAAGCCCTCGCCGCGGGACAGGGCGACCGCCTTGACGTCGGGATGGCCGTGGATGGCGCGGGTCGCGGGGAAGATGTCGGCGAACGGCGAGGGATCCGCGCTCACGCCGAAGGGGCCGAAGCCGGCCGTGCCGATGCCGACGGGGGCGTGCAGGCGAGCCTGGCCGGAGCCGGCGACGAGCTCACCCGGGCGCGGGGAGCACGCGGCCAGCAGCACGAGCGAAGGGACGACGGACAGCAGCAGACTCGCTCGCACCACACACCTCTCGAGGAAGAGCCCCGCCCGTTAACGTGGGTCGGCCGCCCGAACACGTCCGAGGGTCCGGCGAACGCCACGGCTGGCCGAGGATCGTTTCCGTTCGTCGCCCTGGGTTGCCGCCCCACGAGACCCCATGCTACGCCCCGCGCCGGTCTGGCTCGTCGTCCACGGGCCCGTTGCCGTCCCGCTCAGGAGGCCCGCCTTGGCCCGACCGTCCACCCAGCGCTCCCTCACCTCGTCCACTCTGGCCGCAGTCATCGGCCTCGTCGGCGCGGTGTCCCTGGCCACGCCTGCCCACGCGGTCGAGGTCCAGTTCGAGGGCTTCTACCGAGCCCGCGCCCGGATGTTCTCGTCCCTGACGATCGATCCGGACCTCGAAGGCGCCGAGCCCACCCGGGCCTGGGTCCAGCACCGCCTCTGGCTCGCCCCGCGCTTCGTGATCTCCGACAAGGTGGCGATCTACACCGAGTTTCGTGGACTCGACGGCGTGACCTGGGGCCAGCGCCCCTACGCCGAGCCCGACCCGACCCTGCCCCTGTCCAGCACGGACGGCAGCCTGCCCCTCGTCTTCACCGACGACCTGCGCAGCCCGACCTCGACCCTGTCCGACGGCCTGCCCCGCGGCATGCCCGACTTCTCGCTCTGGCGCGTGTACGGCGAGATCCATGGGCAGGCGGGCACCTTCCGCTTCGGTCGCGTTCCCCTCCAGTGGGGCGTCGGGATCTGGCAGAACGACGGCCTCGGCCTGAACGCCGACTTCGGCGACAGCATCGATCGCGTGCAGTGGGAGCGCGCCTTCGACGAGGGCCGCATCTTCGTGCGCGCCGCGGGTGAGGTCGACTCCTACGGCCTCGTCTCCCCCACCTCCCAGAACATCTACGGCGGCTCCGCGGCCTTCGCCTACCGCACCGAGCGCATCGAGGTGGGCCTGAACGCGCAGCTCAAGCGCGCCACGGGCGGCTTCGACGACACCGGCGGTGACCTGCAGCCCTTCACCATGGCCACCGGCAGCCTCGCCGGCGACTTCGAACAGGGCAACCTGCACTTCGGCGGCGAGGTGGTCGGCCGGTTCGGCAGCGGCCAGCTCGGCGACACCGACAACGCCAGTGTGCGCGCCCTCGGCGGCGTGCTGTTCGCCGAGCTCGAGCTGGGCAAGCCCAAGCTGGGGGTGGAGGCTGGCTTCGCATCGGGCGACGGCGACCCGACCG
>CALATR010000501.1 GCA_937891875.1 uncultured Pseudomonadota bacterium
ACCCGCCTGCGCTGGGGCGGCGCCAAGCTGACCCACAACCAGGTCCTGGTGTGGGACGTCACCGGCGAGATCGTCCGCGATGGCCAGCGCCTCCCCGTCGAGGCCCACTACTACGCGTACGAGGTCGCCGGGCTGCTCCGATCCTCCCTCGCGCCCCACGATCTCGTCGTGCTGGGCTTCGACGTCGGGGTGAGCGCGACCCCGGGCATCGTGTACGGGCCTGGGCCGCCCTGGGGACTCGGCGCCTCGCTGACCGTGCATGCCTCCATCGGAGACGACGGCTCCGGCATCTCCACGTCCCCGGTCGGCCTGGTGCTTGGCGCGGGGCTCCGCGGGGACGGCATCGTCCTGTCCGGCATCTCCACCCCGACCAGGCGCGATCCCATCGTGATCCGGCCTTCGCCCGACCTCTTCGCAGAGTTCATCGGCGGTTGGGCCGGCTGGATCCTCGGCGTACGCGCGACCTGGCGTCACCAGCTCCACTGGCGTCCCAACGACAGCACGGACCTGCGGATCGGTCGGTACGGCGGCGGCATCGTCTTCGGCGGCAAGTTCTGACCGCCTGCGAGCCCCTGCCCGCCACCGACGCTGTGATACAGACCCCGCCCTTCTGGAGGCCTCATGTCCGCACCCGTGGCCAAGCTCGTGCCCTACGTCCACACCGAGCACGGCGTCGAGCGCCCGGACCCGTTCCACTGGCTGAAGAACCGCGAGGATCCTGACCTCATCCCCCACCTGGAGGTCGAGAACGCCTACCTGGAGGAGGAGCTCGGCCACCTGGCCGACCTGCGCAAGACCCTCTACGACGAGATGCTCGGCCGCATCCAGGAGGACGACAGCTCCGTCCCCGTGCGGATCGGCGACTACTGGTACTTCAACCGCACGGTCGAGGGCAAGGCGTACGGCATCCACGCGCGCAAGCACGGCAGTCTGGACGCACCCGAGGAGATCCTGGTCGACGAGAATGTACTCGCCGACGGGCTCGACTACTTCAAGCTGGAGCAGCTGACGATCAGCCCCGACCACAAGCGCGTGGCCTGGCTGCAGGACACCGACGGCGCCGAGCGCTTCACCCTGCACGTCCGCGACCTGTCCACCGGCGTCACCACCCAGATCGCCAGCAACCTGAAGTGGTCGATCACCTGGGCCGCAGACGGGCGCACCCTGTTCGCCACCAAGGGCGACGCCGCCCAGCGGCCGTACCAGGCCTGGCGCTTCGATGCCTTCGGCGAGCGCGAGCCCGAGCTGGTCTTCCAGGAAGACGACGAGCGCTTCTTCGTCGGCGTGGACCGCACCCGCGACTGGCGCTTCGTCATGATCGAGATCGGCTCGAAGACCACCTCCGAAGTACACACCTTGCCGGGCGACGCCCCCTGGTCCGACCCCACCGTCGTGTGGCCGCGCCGGTCCGACGTGCTGTACGACGTGGCCCACCGCGACGGACGCTTCGTCATCCGCACCAACGACGCAGGCATCAACTTCCGCGTCGTCTCCGTGCCCGACGAC